>JAYWBA010000205.1:0-10974 GCA_043781915.1 Saprospiraceae bacterium | reverse complement strand
CATTAGAAGAACAAGTAACTTTAGCTTCTCACATAACCAATAAAGAATTTCGCGTTATTCAATCCAAATTTGGACACGATGGCTTCCTCATTGAGTTCGACCAAATGCAACGTCATCTTTCTAATTTCTTTGTAGATTAAAAAAAAATTGCGCGATTTCATTTTTTTGATTAGTTTTGTATGACTTAATTTTCAAAACTATTAAAAATTAAAGCATGAAGTTAATCGCTGCACTATACTTCTTATTCGTTTTTTTTCAGCCAAATAGTATTTATTCTCAAGCGGCCGCGAATAGTGCCAGTTTGAAAAATTTCGAAGATTTATATAATTCGAGTATAACTTCCGGTTTTGAGTCAGATAATTTAAAAAAAGGCACGCCTTATTTTATGGATAAGTGGTGGTCTTCACGAATTATTTTCCCTGACAGCACGGCTTTCGATAAAAATGTACAGACTAAATTAGACATTAATAGGGGTATACTATTTGTAAAAAATAGCAAAGGAGAAGCTATTGCGGTTCAACCTGCTAAAATTTTAGCTGTAGAACTTATAGATGATAATGGCGATAAACATTTGTTCAAATTGTTTCAAATCAAACAAAACCAGCCCGTAGATTACTGCGAAGTTTTATTCGAAAGCCCTAAAATGAAGTTAGTTATTTTCCATAGCAAATATTTTAAACACGCTGAAGTTGAACAACATGGTATGGAATCAGAGACTATACCCGACCACTATGAAACTTATGGTGACACCTATTATATGAAAATTGGGAATGGCGAATTTAAAAAAATGGGAAATTCAAGAAATGATTTTATTGAGCAATTTGGTGCTGCTAAGCAAATTAATTTAAAAGAATTTTGCAAGAAGAATGACATTAGCAAGCGTTTAGATAGCGCTACTGCCCATAAACTTTGTACCTACGCCAATTCAATTTTGTAAAATAAAACATGCTCAAATTTATGTAAAATCGCTATGCAACTTAACAGTATCATTATATTTTTACTCTGCATTTCAACTAACTCCTATTCTCAAAGCACTATTACTCCATCATCGTCTGATAATTCTTTATCGATAAAAGGTGATTTATCAGATGCTCTGAATGATCGCGTTTTATTGGAATCAGGCAATAAAACGGAAAATCAAGGCTCGCCTTATTTATACGATGATTGGTTTCTTGCGCATATCATTACTGCTGATAGCAATGTTATCAATAAATTAGTACCCACTAAAATTGATATTTTCCGAAACCAAATTTGCGCAAAAAATGATGCGGGTAAAGAATTGGCTCTTAAATCTTCGAAAGTTTTGGGTATAGAGATGTTGGATGATAAAGGCTTTAAACGTGTTTTTAAACGCTATTTTGTTAAGCAAAAATATTTACCTTATTATTGCGAGGTTTTGTACGAATCGCCTAAAATAATCTTTTTAACGCATCATGTTAAAGTTTTTAAACGAGCAGATTACGTTCAGCGAGGTGTCGTGTCTTCGGGTTCGCCTTTCGATAGGTTTGAATTGGAAGACGATACGTACTATGTTAAATTAGGTGGTAAAGAGTTTCAAAAAATAGAATTAACGCGAAAAAATTTTATCGAGCAATTTAACCTTTCCAATCAAACTATTTTAAAAGAATTCTGTAAAAAAAATAATATTGGCAAGCGTTTGGATAATTCAACAATCACCATACTTTGCACGTATGCAAATTCTATATTGTAAACCCTCTTTTTAAACAAGTTCTAAACAAAATTTTTATAATGAAAAAAACAATGCAACAAATTCACCCTCAAAAGTGGACAGATATTAAAGCGGAAGACGCTTGGACAATGTTTAAAGTGATGGCTGAATTTGTAGAAGGATTCGAACGACTGAGTGATATTGGTCCGTGTATTTCTATTTTTGGTTCGGCCCGAACAAAACCTGACCATAAATATTATAAACTCACCGTGGCTGTTGCAAAGCGATTGACACAAGAAGGTTTTGGTATCATTACAGGCGGCGGACCTGGTGTGATGGAAGCTGGAAATAAAGGAGCACAAGAGGGTGGTGGTTCATCGGTAGGACTTAATATTCATTTGCCTTTCGAAAAATTTCACAACAAATTTATCGACGAAGATAAAAATATCAATCACCGGTACTTTTTTGTGCGCAAAGTCATGTTTGTGAAATATGCGCAGGCGTTTATTGCCATGCCTGGTGGTTTTGGAACTTTAGACGAACTTTTTGAAGTGCTCACCCTTGTCCAAACGCATAAAATAAAGCCCATTCCTGTTATTCTGGTGGGTGTAGAGTTTTGGTCGGGTTTAATTGATTGGATTCGTGAAGTCATGCTCGAACGCGAGCACAATATCAATCCAGAAGATATGTACATGATTCCTTTAACGGATGACCCAGAAGAAGTGGTTCGTTTAATCTATCAAGGTAGAACTAAAATTGAGACGAATTACGAGTTATAAGGACTATTGATTTTTAGTGCTGTAAAACTTCAAAACTTTGCTCCAATCGCTCACCATCAACATTAATTAAGGTTATCGTATGTTTGCCTTGCAGCGGTGAAAGTGCCATCTGATGAAAATTTTGGGTTGTTCCCACATACCTATTGTCGAGATGCCAATATATTTCTTTGCCGCTTTCGCGTGCTGCTACGCGAAAAGCGACACTTCCGCGTTTGCCATCAATATCTATCGGGATTTGAATGCGCGAGAAAAATTTAGGAAAAATAAATTGCATCGGCGCTTCGTGTGCTTGCGTTTTGGCGCAATCTGTGCGCATAGGTGGCAATGCCAAGTAACTCGGATTTTTAGGTCGGTAATAAAATTCCTCTAAAGCCGAAAGTACGAACCAAGACTTGTGTTTCATTTTTTGCGGTAATTCGCAAGCACTGGTAACGCGAAATTTTTCAGTTGCATCAAGATGAATAAGTTGATGATAAGGACACGTTTTAACTTGTCCGGCATTTTTTGTACTCCAAACCGTATCGCGCGGACATAAATCGCTGGCGCGATAACCGCTTAGTTTGCACACTTCAACTTGTTGCATGTTATCGTAAGGTGCATCGAACCAAGCACCATTTTGAGGCAGTGCATTAAATATATCAAATAAAATGGGCGCAGCTTTTTCAATTCCAATTAAACCCGGCTGACCTTCACCGTTCGCATTGCCTACCCAAACACCAACTGCATATTGCGGCGTAACACCAATTGCCCACGCATCGCGAAAACCATAACTCGTTCCTGTTTTCCAAGCAATATTTTTTGTGTTGGTAAAAAGTTCCCAATTTTCTTGCCCTTCAGGTCTATCCACTTCTTTCATCGCATCGAGTGTGAGATAACACGCAGATGCGCTTAATATAGGAGAATTAGTGATGAGTGATGAGTGATGAGTGCCTGACACCTGACTCCTGATTCCTGATATCCGATAACTGCACGTATTCCAGTCGGATGCAGCGTATTTATTTTGAAAGGTGTACCAATGTTTAGCTGTGCGTGCTATACCAGCGTACGCATTCGTTAAATCGAATAATGAACTTTCGCCACCACCCAAAATAAGCGTTAGTCCGTAATGATCAGGTGGTTCTCTAAAAGTTTTGATACCCAATCGCGGTAATTGGTGGTAAAATTTTTCGACGCCGTATTGGTTCAATAGTCGGACAAACGGAATATTTAACGAGCGCGCTAAGGCGCGCCGTGCAGGAACTAAACCATCGTAAGTTTCATTGAAATTTTCGGGATGATAGCCACCAATATCGGTTGGTAAATCGAGCAAAAGTGAATTGGGCAGAATTTCACCATCGTTGAGCGACCAAGCATACAAAAAAGGTTTCATGATGCTGCCCGTCGAGCGCTCTGCGCGGATAATATCAACATCTTCGCCATATTCTTTTCCTGCACCGATGTTTCCAACATAACTCACAACTTCATTGCGTTCAATATCAATTACAAAAGCAGCTGAATTGTGAATATTGGTTGCAAGTAATTGCGATTTATAACTTTCGAGAATGCGCGTAATATTTTTTTGAAGCGTACCATCTAAAGTAGTTCGAATGCGCGCGTTTTCGATTTTACTTTTATCATTGTCTTTTGCTGCAAAATCCAATAAATGCGGGGCACGTTGCGGAAGCGGCAAAGGTTTTTCGGGCAGTGGTTCTTCAAGAGCGAGTTCTAAAGTAATAGCATCTATTTTTTTTAGGTTGAAAAGCGTTTGTAATAACCGATTGCGTTTATTCAACAGCGACTCGCGTCGTTTACCTACGTTAATTGCACTCGGTGCATTTGGTAAAACCGCCAATGTTGCACATTCCGCCCAAGACAGTTGCTTCGGAATTTTGCCATAATAATGCCACGCAGCGGTTTCCAAACCAACAATATTACCTCCGTACGGTGCATTCGTGGCATAGAGCGAAAGTATATCGCGTTTAGAATGTGTGAGTTCTAAGCGCAAGGCGCGGAAAGCCTCTAAAATTTTATTAAAAATATTTCTTTTTGCGCCATTACTTGAAAGTCGAATGACTTGCATGGTAATGGTTGAACCGCCGCTAACGATTTTACGATTTTTTATATTACGAGCCGTTGCACGCATTAATGCTAACGGATTCACGCCAGGATGTCTGAAAAAATGCCTATCTTCAAAAGTCGTTAAGCACGTAATATATTTTGACGGTAATGTATCGAGTTTTGGAAATCGCCATTGACCATCAGTAGCTATGCGCGCGCCGAGTAAATCGCCCGAAGCATCTTCGAGGACTAAACTTGTCGGTGTATTGAATAGGGGAGAGGGCAAACAGAATAACCACCACAGGAAAAATGTAGCGATTGCGCTGCGAATAAAAAACTTCCTGCGCTTTGGCTGCTTTTTACTGAGCGGAGAGTAAAGTGCGTAGTAATTTTTTATTTTGAATTGGAAAGGTTTCATTGGGTAAAGCTAATTAAAAATCCCGAAAATTCTGCAATAGAAAATTCGGGATTTCATTATTTTTAATATTCAATGCTAATCTTCTTCCTCATCAACAGAAACTGCACCCGCTGAAACAGGTCCAGAAGCAATTTTTTCGCGAATTACTGTTTCAATTTCGAAGGCAACTTCCGGATTATCATCCATGAATATTTTAGCTCCTTCACGACCCTGTGCAATTTTGGCACCTTTATAACTGTACCACGAACCTGATTTTTGAATCACTTCCAAATCAGTACCCAAATCGACAATCTCGCCATTTTTTGAAATACCTTCACCAAAAACAATATCGAATTCGGTAGTGCGAAAAGGTGGCGCCAATTTATTTTTAATGACTTTTACTTTAACGTGATTACCCGTTAAGTTACCGTCTTTATCTTTAATAGCTTGACCCGATTTGCGAATATCTAAACGAATAGACGCATAAAACTTGAGCGCATTACCACCCGTAGTTGTTTCAGGATTGCCAAACATAACGCCGATTTTTTCACGGAGCTGATTGATAAAGATGATACAAGTGTTGGTGTTACCTATTGCTGCAGTGAGTTTACGCAATGCCTGCGACATGAGACGCGCTTGCAATCCCATTTTAGAATCGCCCATCTCGCCTTCAATTTCAGCGCGTGGTGTTAATGCGGCAACGGAGTCGATGACAACTATATCAACTGCATTTGAACGAATGAGACTTTCTGTAATTTCTAAAGCTTGCTCACCGTTATCAGGTTGAGAGATGAGTAAATTATCGACATCAACGCCGAGCGATTCGGCATAAAAACGGTCGAAAGCGTGTTCAGCATCAATAATAGCTGCTACGCCACCTTGTTTCTGACATTCTGCAATAGCGTGAATAGCCAGCGTGGTTTTTCCGGACGATTCTGGTCCGTAAATTTCGATAATACGCCCCTTAGGAAATCCACCGATGCCCAACGCGACATCTAATCCAATTGAGCCTGACGGAATAACTTCGATAGCTACAACTTGTTTTTCGCCGAGGCGCATGACTGTGCCTTTTCCATAGGTTTTATCTAAACGTTCCAATGCCATTTGGAGAGATTTTGATCTGGCATCTTTTTCCTTTTCTGTCAACATGAGCTTAAATCTTTTTCAAAAATGTAACTAAAATTCTATTTCGAAACAAAAATAAATAAAAAGTTTGAAATAAAAAGTTTTTTTTGAATAATTATAAAAAAAAAGTTTTAAAAGTATGTTTTGTGTAATAATTTTTGATAAAAATAGTTTCCAACACTTAACAATTACTTAATCTTGAAAACTTTCAGCTTAATTCTCAGCAACCCTATATTTGTATTAAAATATCGGCGAAGCGCAATGGAAAGTCCTCAGGGGAAGAATTGATTGCGTTCGACCGAATTTTTTTTTATATCAGGTTCGATAGCAGGTCTATCATTTAGAATAGCAATAAATATTTTATCGCGCCGCATTTTAGACTCCCATAAATCCTTTTCGTTCCTCTTCAGTTGTTCTTCGCTGTAATTCTTTTTTCCAATATATTTTTCTTCCCACACATTTCCAATCAACTCCAAAACTTTATTTTGCTTTCTCCACGAAGGCGCTATTAATATGGCATCGCTGTTAATTGAAATGTTTGTGTTATTTATAGCTTCCGCGGTTGTAACGTATTTTGAAATAGCGGTTCTATTGTCTTTAAAAAAATCGGGTAAAACATTATAATTGGTAAAAAAAAAATGGTTGCCAGACTGCCCATTATCGATATGCGCCGAAGAAGATACGTTTAGTGCAGGTAATGATAGGCGAATTAAATTCATGAAAACAGCATCTGTTCTTCCAACGATATAAAAAATAGGAATGCCACTTTTCACCCAATAAGAAAGTTTTTCAAGAATAGCACTTTGCGCATTGGCGAAGACAAATTTATTGAAAGCCCGCGTGTTAAAAAAATTACCCAACAATACTACCGAACGCGGCTCAATCTCGTTCAAATATAAATTAAGCATCTTTGCGGGTGTCCATATACTACCCAACTGCACATCAGTGAGTACGAGTACGTCTAATTTACGTTTTGAAAGGTCGCCTAATTGCACATGTCGAGTTTTCGCGAAAGTAATACGGTTTGACTTCTATACCTCAAATTTACTTAAAATTTCTGGCTGAAAAAATAAAATCTCAATTAAATAAGCATTAAGGGTTACTAAAATCCGTGTTTCAATTATTGAATAGTCGAATACTTGCATTTTTGTTTAAATTTTAGGCGAAGGCACGCTAATTTTATGCCTCTTAAAACTCGTTTTTTTATGACACAGTATCAGAATATTTTAATTGCCTTTGAATCACCTATTGCAACGCTCACCATTTCGCGCGAAAAAGCACTCAATGCTTTAAACGGCGTTACGATGAATGAATTAGCTTATTTTTTTACTGAAGGTTATAAAGAATTCGAGCATTTGCGCGGTGTTATCATAACTGGTGCAGGCGAAAAATCGTTTGTCGCTGGTGCCGATATCACCGAGTTTTTAAGTTTGGGCGATAAAAGTGGCGCAGATGTAGCGCAACGCGGACAATCCATTTTGTTTTTAATAGAAAACTTTCATTTGCCTGTTATAGCTGCCGTTAACGGATTTGCACTCGGCGGTGGTTGCGAGTTGGCGATGGCTTGCCATTTGCGCGTGGCATCGACGAATGCCAAATTTGGTCAACCAGAAGTTAATCTCGGAATTTTGCCAGGTTATGGGGGTACGCAACGTTTAGTGCAGTTAATAGGCAAAGGCAAAGCACTCGAATTAATGATGACTGCTGACATGATTGATGCCGAAGAAGCACACCGATTAGGTTTAGTAAATCATGTTGTTCCAGTAGGTGAAACGGTTGCCAAAGCGAAAGAGATTTTGCTAAAAATTTCTACTAAAGCGCCGATTGCTATAACTCAAACCATTTTTGCTGTGAATGCACATTTCGCATTTGGCGGCGCACAAGGTTATGCGGCTGAAATTCAAGCATTCGGTCTCAGTGCAGCTTCGTCTGATTTCAAAGAAGGAGCTACGGCTTTTGTCGAAAAACGCAAAGCGAATTTTAAAGGCTTCTAAATATTACAAACCTCGTAGGTTTTCAAAACCTACGAGGTTTTTATGCACTATCACTCAGCATCAAACCGTTTTATAAGCCATTCTTTTTTATTTACCCAATTCCAATGAACCGTGAAAGGTTTCTTGATGCGGTAAGTATCTTTTCCAACAACAGCAACTTGATTGTAAAATCCTTTTTGAAGCGCGCTATCGCCTTTGATTTGTATTGAATTGGATGTCGATTTTTGTTCTAAAACTTTGAAAGTCTTAAAACCATCGAGCATTTTCTTTATGGCTGCTCTACCATGCGCACTGTTTCCTAAATCGCCATCAAGCGTGTACATCATAGCAATAGAATCGCCATCCACTTTTTTGATGAGGTTATCGTAATGGTTTAATGCCGATTCAATACCCAGACTATTAGGTTTTAAAGTGGCACATTGCCAGATAAAGAGAGCAACAAAAAATAAAAAAATCAAATGAATTGGACGCATTGATAGAATTTAAGACACTAATGTATCACTTTTGAGTCGAAATACAGATAAAGTACCTTGACAGAAAAACAAAAAAATATCTCTAACGAAAAAAATGGCTTGCACCCAAGCAATCCACACAGGTTTCGCTACAATTTTGCAGAACTCACAAAAAGTTGTGAAGCACTTTTTCCGTATGTATTTGTGAATAAATTTGGTATTGAATCAATTGATTTTGCCAACCCCGATGCTGTCAAAATGTTAAACAAAGCTATTTTGAAAAGCGTTTACCATATTTCTGATTGGGATATCCCGGAAGGTTATTTGTGTCCACCTATTCCTAGTCGCGCAGATTATATACATTATGTTGCCGATTTACTCGCTTCGACAAATGATGGAAAAATTCCAATAGGTGATACTGTTCGAGTTCTCGATATTGGCATGGGTGCTAATTGTGTATATCCTCTAATCGGTTCAAGTGCTTACGGTTGGAATTTTGTTGGCTCCGATATTGATGCCGTGTCGATACAAAACGCTCAGAAAATCATTTCCAATAATCCATCTATCGAAAACAAAATAGAATGTCGGTTACAAACTAAATTGGGACAAATTTTCAATGGCATTATTAAGCCCGACGAGAAATTCGATCTGAGTATTTGCAATCCACCTTTTCATGCTTCATTAGAAGAAGCAAACGCAGGTACACAGCGTAAATTAAAAAATTTAGGCAATAAAGATGTGTCAAAAAAGATTTTGAATTTCGGTGGACAGAGCAACGAACTTTGGTGTAAAGGGGGTGAAAAAGTTTTTATTTTAGGAATGATTCGAGAAAGCGTACTTTTTGCTAACCAATGCAAATGGTTTACGACATTGGTTTCAAAACAAGAAAATCTGCCTGTTATTTATAATTTCTTGAAAAGTGTGAAGGCTGTAGACGTGCGCACCATAAATATGACACAAGGTCAAAAAACAAGTCGCATAGTAGCTTGGCGATTTTTATAATTTTGTGCCAGGGTAATTTCCTAAAATTCTTTGAATTCTATTAATTCGAGTTAGACAACCAAGGCAACATAATCTTAAACTCTTTCGACCAAAAGATTTCGTTGTGTTTACCTTTATCCCTGACAATGACGGTAAAATCGGCATCGTTCCAACCGTTATTTTTTAAAGCCCAATACGTTTGCTGCAATGTATCAGCCATAAATTTGCTTTCATTTTTTGAGCCGACGACGTAAACCCTGCTGCGTAATGCATTATTTGTCTCAGGTAATTTTAAAACTTCTGGATTGAACCAAAACGCAGGGCTTAAAACACAGACATTACCAAATATATCGGAACGAACCATGCCACCATAAAATGAAATTAAACCTCCGAGCGAACTACCGAGAATAGAAGTATTTTTCCTATCACCTAAAGTTCTGTATTGTGAATCAATTTCCGGTTTGAGTGTATCGGTTACAAAGCGAATAAATGCACCACCTTCACCACCACGACCATTAGTATGTTTATAACGACCTTTAGTTTTATAAGGCGCATATTCATCCAAACGCAGATCGCCGCCGTTATCAATACCAACAATAATGGCGTTCTGATTTTTGGTTGCTTTTTCCATCGTTTTCATCATTCCCCAATCGCCAGAAAATGATGTCTCGCTTTGAAAAAGATTTTGTCCGTCGAAGGCATAAACGACAGGATAATGTCGGTTTGAACTGTCGTAATCACTCGGCAGCAAAACGCGGATAGTGCGCGTTCTATTGAGTTGAGGAATATCTATGTCAAAAATATCTAATCGTACTGACATTGTGAATGTTTGAGATGTAATAGGAGTTAAAGATAAGCCTTCGCTTTTTAAACGATACACGATACAGCAAGAAATTGAGTACAGAATCGAAAAATTCAAAGTGGATAACAAATAAAATTGAAGACTTGTTTGCACATGGTGTGCTATTTTTATTTTAACAATGCTTTAATCATAACGAACATGCCGCGATATTCGACTTTCATTTGCTCGTATGGTAAAAAATAATCGCCCAAAATAGTGAAGCCTACTCTTTTATAAAATTCGACACTTGGTGCACTATCCATCGTTTTCAACCAAACAACTGATTTATTTCTTTGCTTCGCGAATTGAGCAACAAATTTAATTGTCGCTTTGCCTAAACCTTTTCCTGCTGCCGATTTCAAAAAATAAATGCGCTCTAATTCTAAAGCTTCCGCATCAGAATAGTTTTCGTAGCCTTTATCAATGTTCAATTTTATAAATCCGACAGGAATTTGTTCATCGATGATGAGGAACAATGCCGCATTTGGATCAGCGAGTTCTTTGGTAAATTGCTCGTCCGTAAAATTATTTTGTAAATACCAATCGCCACCGTCGTACCACAAATGCAAATAATGTTCTTTGTATGATTGTCGTGCGACGGAGATTAAATCAGGAATTTCGTTTTGAGTGCAGGGTTTGATTTTCATTAGAGTTTTAATTCTAAAATACTAAACTTGAATGCTAATATATTCTAAATTT
>JAYWBA010000204.1:0-3990 GCA_043781915.1 Saprospiraceae bacterium | reverse complement strand
AATATACGACCAGAAATATCATATTTGGTTTTAGCTTGTGAAAATATTTTTAGAATACTCGATTTATCAACTCCTAATTTTTCAGAAAATTCATTTGTTAATTTCTCATTATCTGCCCACGCAATGGCATTAGTACCATCGCTCCAAAAATAATTGCAAACATCTTCAACTTTTGAGTAATTGAAAAAATCTTTGGGGTCTATATTGGCTGATTGAAATAATTCTTCAACATACTGTGGCATTGTAAATAATGAAGGACCCGCATCGAACCGATACACCTTTAACGGTTTATTATTGCAAACCAGCTCAAAAGCCGAGAGTTTTCCGCCAGGGTAAACATTTTTCTCGAATACATGAACTTCAAATCCACGTATTCGCATTCTAACTGCAACAGCTAATCCTGCAATGCCACTTCCAATTATTGCAATTTTCATAAAATTAGTTGATAGTTGTTGGTTGTTAGTTGTTAGTATAAACGTGCTTTCAACTTAATAACTAACTCTATCTAGCTATAACAAACCGCTCAGAATAAATTTTGTTTTTAGAATTAAGGCTAAAAATATAAAATCCTGAAGATAAATTTGAAACATCTATTTTAAATCGTTTTCCGTTTTTAATAGAATTAACTGTATAAATTCTTCCATAAATATCTGTTATTCTAAAATTTGCATCGGTCAGATCGTACAAGGTTTCAACTTGGATGTCGTAATCGGCAATGTTCGGGATTAATTTCAAAGCTAACAAATTTTGAATATCATCTACTGGAGTAACAAGAGGGGCATTACCAAAATCAATATTTATAATTTTATTTGTTCCTTTAGTTTGGTAAGTTACTGACCAATTTTTAGGAAAATCAATGCTTGCTATATTTGCAGTATTAGTCAGTAGGAGCGTGATTATATCTCTTCTAAACCCAGTTGGAACTTTCGAAAAGTCGAAAGTGACATCAACAAGACTGGCATTTGTTTTAAATTGAAACCCAAGGTTTTTGCGCATTTGAAGATACTCAGTCACTTCTTGAAGGGATGCTACCCAAATATTGTCTTTTCCTGAACCATTTGCCCCGTAAGTATTGGCAATTTTATTAAAATAGTTATAAACAGTATAAAAATTGAAACCCGTGGAATTAACGTCATCAATGCGGTGTGTAAATTCATTATACCAATAATGCGTTCCTTTTTGACTTTTTACAGCCACTGAATCAAAAAAGTGAAGGGAACTTAAACTCTCTTCAAGTAATTGCCTATGAATTGGCTTACTAAAATCAACATCGCCATCTACTTTTAAACCGCCATAACCAATTACATTTCCCGATTGATTGAAAACTGCTTTTGAATTCATGTTAAAAGCATAATTTACATAATTTGAGTCGCCAAATGGAACAACAAATAGAGGTATTTCCATTTTGGAAATTGTATTTTGCTTTACTGCTGGTGGATTTAAACTAATTTCGTTTTTGTAATCTGACGATAACATGACCTGCGTTGAATTCGATTTGTGCGAATAACTATGATTAAATACATCCCAACCCGCATTGTAAATGGTATCGAGTTGTTTCCAAGTCATTCTATCAATCACATTTCCTGTATGCACATCAATTCCTAAAATATTGGCAGAGTTCCAAGCGATACCACCTCTAAAAGGAATTTTATTACCAGTGCCATCGGTATATTCTAGTTGGCTGTAAAGTATATCGTTTAAAGGGACACGACCACCGTTAAGTATATGAAAAGCACAACTGAAGGCGTCGTCATAAGCATCATCCCAAGTAAAACTGTAAGCAAAATCTTTATTATACTTTAAAGGTGCTAACGAAACAAACGCATCAGGTGATGGAGATGTTAATAAAATTGATATTTTTTGGGCTGCTAATGCGTTTAAAATAAAACAAGAAATTAAAAGTAGGAGTAATCTCATTATTCATAGTTGTGTTTTGGAAAAGAGTTGTAACGTCGTAGGTTTTTAAAACCTACGACGTTGAAAAGCTAAAAACTCGAAAACGTTTTCTCTATAATATCACAACTTAGATGTAACTGCTCTTCAGTTAAAACAAGAGGTGGTGCAAAACGAATAATATTTCCGTGTGTAGGTTTTGCCAATAGCCCATTTTCTGCCAATTTAATGCAAATGTTCCATGCAGTTTCACTCGTTTCAGTGTCGTTTATAACTACGGCATTGAGTAAACCCATGCCACGAACATTTTGAATGAGATGTGGAAATTTTTGCTTTAACAAATTCATTCGTATACGGAAAATTTTACCTAATTTTTCAGCATTCTCCGCTAAATTTTCGTTTTTAACTACTTCTAAAGCCGCAACTGCAACTGCACAAGCCAACGGATTTCCCCCAAAAGTAGAGCCATGTTGACCCGGCTTAATACACATCATAATTTCATCATTCGCTAAAACAGCAGAAACGGGTAAAACGCCTCCAGAAAGTGCTTTGCCTAAAATTAAAATATTAGGTTTAACGCCAGAATTGTCACAACACAGTAATTTGCCGGTTCGAGCAATGCCTGTCTGAACTTCGTCGGCAATGAATAAGACATTATGTTGTTTGCATAAACTTTCAACTTTTGGTAAATAATCAGAAGGTGGCACCATAACGCCTGCTTCACCTTGAATAGGTTCAACCAAAAAGCCAACAATATTTTTATCGGATTCAAAACATTTTCTCAATGCTTCAGCATCTCCAAAAGGAACTTTAACAATTCCGGTCAGGTAAGGTCCGAAATTATTATAACTTGAAGCATCGGATGAGGCTGAAATAGCAGTCATTGTTCTGCCGTGGAAATTTCCCTCTGCAACAACTATTATTGCCTCTCCTGTAATTTTTTTCTTTTCATAACCCCATTTACGCGCTAATTTGAACGCCGTTTCAACACCCTCAACCCCTGTATTCATGGGTAGCACTTTATCGTAACCAAAAAAGTCAGTAATAAATTTTTCGTATTCGCCTAATTTGTCGTTATAAAATGCGCGAGAAGTCAAAGTTAATTTTTGAGCTTGTTCAATGAGCGCACCAATGATATGTGGGTGACAATGCCCTTGATTCACTGCAGAATACGCTGAGAGAAAATCGAAATACCTTTTGCCATCAATATCCCAAACAAAAACGCCTTCGCCTTTATTTAAAACAACTGGAATAGGGTGATAATTATGCGCTCCATACGCATCCTCTAATCCGATTAAATAATTCGCTCTGTCGTTTATTTGTTGAGTAACCATATTGAAGAATGAAGGAATTAAAAAATGAAGGAATTAAAGAATTTTTGAAAACTGAACGAATTTTTTAATTCCTTCATTTCTTTATTCTTTAATTTTCTAAAGGAAGATTCCATGCGTCAGCAACGCCTTTATACACAATTTTTCCGTGTACAATATTTAAACCAAGTTTTAAATCTTTTCTATCTGCTGTTGCGCGTTCCCAACCTTTATCTGCCAACTGAAGCATATAGGGTAGGGTAGCGTTGGTTAATGCAATAGTTGAAGTATAAGGGACTGCGCCAGGCATATTCGCCACACAATAATGAATCACCTCGTCAATGACATAAATCGGATTATCGTGCGTTGTGGCATGTGTTGTTTCAAAACAACCACCTTGATCGACAGCAACATCTACCATGACGGTGCCTTTGCGCATGAGTTTCAGCATATCCCGTCGAATGAGATGCGGTGCTTTCGCGCCAGGAATTAAAACTGCGCCTATAATTAAATCGTGCGTAGCAATAAGTTTTTTGATATTGTAATCACTCGAAAATTCAGTAGTAACATTAGCGGGCATTATATCGCTTAAATAGCGCAAACGCGAAAGGTTTACGTCTAAAATAGTCACCTGAGCGCCTAAACCTGCTGCCATTTTCGCCGCCTGAGTTCCTACAATACCGCCACCGAGAACTAAAACTTTTCCAGGTGGAACACCTGGTACGCCCCCGAGTAAAACACCGCGACCACCCATTGGTCTTTCTAAATATTTCGCACCCTCTTGAAC
>JAYWBA010000203.1:0-3995 GCA_043781915.1 Saprospiraceae bacterium | reverse complement strand
CTTCGCGAATGGCATTTTGAACTGTGAAAAATTTATTTTGTGCTTCTTCAGAGATATTTTTTTCTGAAAATTTCTTTTTTAGTTCTAAATCGTTGAGTTCATTTGTATTAATTCGGATGCGATAGCTAATAAACTCCGTCAATTTTTTCTGAATTTGCGAAAGATACAATGAAGGATTTTCGTTTTGCAAACCTTCTAAATTTTTAAGCTCAAAAATTGATTTATCGGTTAAACTTTGTGATTGAGGCACTTGCCTTTTTTTTGAAGGAATTTCCAAAATACTTGGGTCATGAAATCTCTGATAATCAAACCTATCGATAAGTTTTCCTTGTAAGCTTTCTGTAGGTGTTTTTTCTAATAAATATTTGCTTTCATTTTTATCTAAAGTGTTTTTCATAAAGCTTTCGAATGGCGCTTCTTTTAAAAGCATCTTATCTTTTTTTGCTTTTCTGAAATATAAAAACAAGCCTGCTAAAGCACCGCCTAAACCACCGAGTAGCCAGAGTAAAGATGAATCATTAATATTTTTATCTGAAGAATTATTTCCACTTAGCGGGTTGTTTTGTGCTGTTGTCGTTTGTCCGTTATCTTCTATAGTTAAATTCAATGGTTGAGATTCGACAGTTACCATTTTTTTTTGTTTCGTATCGAAATAAGTAATCGGCACTTTAAATGTTTCAGTTGAAGTCGGCAATCGAAAATTATTATTGTTTTTAGCAGAGCTGCTAATGAGGTATTCGAAAGTTTTAATGGTTACATTTTCGCCGCTTTCGCTACTCGTTTTTTCTTCAATGAGTTTACCTTCATTGGTTTTTAACGATTTTGGTAGATTTAATTCTGGCGCAAAAAACTGTGAGGCATCTCCATGGAAGGTAATTTTTAAGCGCAATGCGGCGACATCGTTGATATTTATTTTTTCAGGACTCAATGTTGCTTCAAAAGCATCAACATTTACAACAGCATTATTCGTTCCATTTTGAGGAATGGGTTGTACATCAATATTTAAAGTATTTGTTGGCAATTCAACAGGTTCGTGGGGCATCAATAATCCAAAAGGATCGAGTTCATCAATATCAATACTGTGGTTGTTTTTTGACCGATTGTGCAGGCGTTGCGGCGCGTCGAATCGAAACACGATTGGTTCAATAATTAAATTCCCTGTCTTTCTCGGATATAGCGCAACTCGTTTTAATGTTTTAACAGCATACGTTTTTCCATTGAGTACAACGTGTTGCTCTGCTTTTGGAAAATCTTTTAAGTCAATTTTGCTAAAATTAGAGTAATCGGGTTCGCTGACTTGGCGAATATCGCTGACATTTACGAGGGAATAAATTTTATAATCGAGTAGAATTTGCTCACCAATATACGGTTTTGCATTCGACACCTCAGCGCGTAAAAAATAGTTCCCTTGCCCTTTTGTTGCCTGAGCTTCGGTTGATGTTAAACCCTTTCCAACTTCAATTTTAACGGGGTTTGTTGAGTAATTTTTATTTCCAGATTTAATTACTGCCGACCCAATCGTAAAACTACCTGGGTTTTTTGCCATCAACGTATAGCTAACTACCTCGCTGTGTTTCATATCGCCGTTAATAACAGTCATTGAATTCATTCTATTCGGTCCACTCATGACGTTAAAACCTGAAAAATCGGGAGCTGTGAAATTGGAAACACTAGCATTTTCAATAATAAACTTCACTTCAAACATTTCTTCTGTTCGAACAGCGCTCGGTTCAACTTCGACATGGATATTGGGCTGCGCTAAAAGTGAAAAGTGAAAAGCGAAAAGCAAAATAGTTGATAGTTGGTAGTTGATAGTTGATAGTTTCCTAAATAAACCTAATACTATCAAACGACAACTATCAACTAATTCCTTCATTCTTTCATTTTTTAATTCCTTCATTCTTAAAGATCTTCAGTGTTGTAATTCTTTTTTTTCTGAGCAGGTTGTGTTGAACGCGACTGAGGTTTTGGTTTAGTGGTTGGAAATGGTGTGCGTGAAAATCCGAAAAAATCGTCATTAAATAGAGATCTATTTTGTTGGCGTTGTGGTTTAGTAGAAATAAAATTTTCGAGAACGACAATTTTAGAAGGCTCCGTGTAAAATACACCTTTATCCGTTTCTATTTTAAGACTACTCAAAATAAACTCACCGACATTTTTTGGACGCAAGTTATAAGTATAACTGCTCGATTGCGTTGTCACACCGTTAATCATACTCATAGAAGTTGAAATAGAAGGACCATCTACTACAAAACCTTCGAAAGCTGGATTTATTGCTTTTTTTAGAGAAGCATTTTCAATAACTATTGAAACAGAAACTGTAGCCCTGACACCTACAGTATCGCTCGATTTTTCTAAGCGCACTATTTTTCCTTTAACTTGAGTGCCAAAATTTTCTAAACCATTATTATCGGTTGGTTCTTCAACGCGGTTATTATAATCTGTCTGAGCAGAGAGCGTGTTTATTAAAAACAAAAAAGCGATTGAAATGAAGAATTTCATGAGTCAAGAAATTTTGAAGTGCAAAATTACGAAGTGAATCGAATTGTTCAAGTGTTTTTTAGGATTAGTTCAAAAAAATGATTTGTTTTAATACAGTTTAGAAATGACTTTTAAAAAAAAAGAATTATATCCTTCGTCTCCTGCGAAGGGAAACACACCTAAAAAGAATTTTTGCAAATATTTTGGTTTGTGTACACGCCAAAACTTAGATTCAAAATTTCAAAATATTAAAAAAAAGTTGCCATAAATAATTTTAGTAATATTGGATTCAATTATTTTAAATTGGCTGTAATTTGAACTTAACCAATTTTAATTCTATTCTCTTATTGTATGTATTTTGGATTTGTTCCCGCAGCGTACATAGTTTTACCTTTACACCAACATTTAGCATTTCAGCTAAGAACCAATTATTTTTTATTCAGTTAAATCAACACAAAATAATGAAGTCACTTGTATCAAATCGCGGCATGAGCTATTTCGCTTTTGGCGCTCTCGTTTTAGTCAGCTTGTTTGCTGCTCTTTACACTCCCAATTTTCCTGTAGCTGACAAACCATATGACGGAGTAATGACTGGAAATATTGCATGGATGTTGGTATCAACAGCTTTTGTTTTATTAATGACGCCAGGTCTTGCTTTTTTTTATGGCGGTATGGTATCTAAATCGAACATCATTTCAACTATGCTTCAGAGTTTTGTTGCTTTAGGTATTGTTACCGTAGTTTGGTATGTTGTCGGCTTTAGTTTAGCTTTTGGCGATGATTGGGGTGGAAAAGGAATTATCGGTGACCCTCGCACTTTTTTCATGTTTAATAATGTTGGAACAGCGCCACATCCTACTTTAGGTGCAGGTTTACCACTTGTGTTATTTGCAGCTTTTCAGTTAAAATTTGCAATCATCACGCCAGCTCTAATAACAGGTGCTTTTGCTGAACGTATCAATTTCTGGGGATACGTACTATTTATCAACCTTTGGATTATTTTTGTATATTGCCCATTGGCGCACTTTGCTTGGCATCCAGCTGGTTTATTAGCTACTAAAGGCGTAATAGACTTTGCGGGCGGTACTGTTGTACACATTTCTGCTGGTTGTGCTGCTTTAGCGGGTGCCATGTTTATGGGTAGAAGAAAAAACACTACAGGCAGCATACCTGCTAATATTCCTTTCGTAATTCTTGGTACAGGTTTACTTTGGTTCGGTTGGTTTGGTTTTAATGGTGGATCAGCATTGGCTGCGAGTGAGCAAGGCGTAAAAGCTTTTGTAAATACCAACTTAGCAGCTGCGATTGCAGGTATCACTTGGATTTTGCTTGATACAGTTCGCGGTAAAAAACCATCCGCTCTGGGTGCTTGTATTGGTGCTGTCGTAGGTTTAGTAGCAATTACACCTGCATGTGGTTATATAACTTACGGTCCAAGTTTATTCATTGGTGTTATAGCAGCTGTTGTAAGTAATTTTGCTGCTGAGTACTTCAAGAGCGGCAAATTAGATGAC
>JAYWBA010000202.1:0-4014 GCA_043781915.1 Saprospiraceae bacterium | reverse complement strand
TTACAGAAAAGCCTGATAAAACTACAGCTCAAAAGTTTTTAGACTCGAAAGAATATCTCTGGAATGCTGGTATATTTATTTGGTCTGTTTCGAGTTTGTTAAAATCATTTAAACAGAACGCACCCGAAATTTTAGATATTTTAACGCCGAATGATGATTCGGTTTGGAAAACGATTGATACAGAAAAAGCTTTTATACAATCGAATTATCCCAAAACGCCCAATATTTCTGTTGATTATGCCATTTTGGAAAAAGCAAAAAATGTATTCACTTTGCCTTGTGATTGTGGCTGGTCGGATGTAGGAACTTGGAATTCTTTATTTGATGAGGCTGAAAAAAATGCTGAAAACAATGTGGTTCAGAATAATAAATCGCATCTCATAAATACACACAACTGCATTGTTCGCGCCCCCGAAAACAAAAAAGTTGTCATTAAAGGTTTAGAAAATTTTGTTGTTGTTGATGAAAATGGTGTTTTGCTTATTTATCCTAAATCTGATGAACAAGAAATTAAGCAAATCAGCATTTTAATGAACAAATAAGTTTTTAATTCGTATAAACTAATTAACTTGCAGAACTTTGTGATACTATCTTAAAACTATTTTGTTTAATTTAAACATTGGAACGATTGTTTCTAAGTGTTTGTTAAATACTTTTTTGTGTATAAAGTTATTCTCGTTGCAAATAGTACCTGGAACATTTTTAATTTCCGTTTGAAACTCATTGAAACGCTCGTTTCTAATGGATTTCAAGTCTTTGTTGTTTCTCCAACAGATAGATATTTAAGTTTTTTAGAAAATTTCCCTGAAGTTATCCATATTCCATTAGAAAATCTTAAAAGAAAAAGCTTAAATCCATTCGATGATTTAAAGCTATTCTTTGAACTATATAAAATTTACAAACAGGTTAAACCCGATGTGTTATTGCACTACACCATAAAACCGAACGTTTATGGTGGATTAGCGGCAAGAATTTTAAGAATCAAAAATATCCCCATAATTACGGGCTTAGGATACACATTTCTAAATAAAGGGCTTCTCTACAGCCTAACTAATATTTTATATAGACTGAGCTTTAAAAAAGCTGAGAAAGTTATATTCGAAAACATTGATGATAGACGCGTCTTTATTGAGAAAAAAATTGTTACTCAAAATAAATCTATCTCAGTCAAAGGATGTGGCACAGATATCAATCACTTCAAACCTCAAGAGAAAGAAAAACGGTCTGAGAAGCTAATTATAAGTTATGTAGGAAGATACCTTTACGATAAAGGCATTTTAGAGTTTGTGAAAGCAGCAGAAATTGTAAAAAAAGAGTTCTCAAACGTAGAGTTTTGGCTTAATGGGAGTGCTGATTTTGGAAATCCGGCATCTATAAAAGAACATGAATTAAATGAATGGATTAATAAAAAAATAATCACTGATAAAGGATTTGCGGATGATGTGCGCATCCCTATTTCAGAATCTGATTGTATTGTTTGTCCTTCTTATAGAGAAGCAATTCCGAGAGTGATACAAGAAGGAATGGCAATGGAAAAAATAGCCATTACAACCGATGTGCCAGGTTGCAACGAAGCTGTTGACCATAACATAAACGGCTTTTTGGTTGATGCTAAAAACTACAAACAATTAGCGGTCGCTTTTATACGTGTTATTCAAATGAGCAGCGAAGAACGCACGGCATTTGGCAAAGCAGGAAGACAAAAAGTCATAGAAATATTTGATGATAGGATTATTGCAACTCAGATTTTACTTGAAGTGCAGAAAGCAGTTGAAATAAAAGTGACCTGTTCTGATATTGTTAAAGATAATTCTCGCGTTCCAGACTATAAAATTGCTTCGTTTCAACTTTTGAACAATGCAGCAAAAAATTAAGATTGAAAAGCCAAAAATACTCGTATTAACCTATTTTCATCCGCCTTTAGAATCTGTTACTGTCATTCGCAATGCAGCACTTATTCCTGAGTTTCAGAAAATTTTTTCTGAAACTTATGTTTTAACTTCTTCTAACATTAAGTTTCTTCCTAACTACGAAAACTACAAACCGAGTTATACTTTACTGAAAGTTCCAACATTCGATTTTAGGACGCTCCTTTTTTTGTTAAGCAGCAAAAACAATAATTCTCAAGTTAGCCAAGAATCAAAACAAAATTTATTAGCAAAATATTTTTTAAAACTAAAAGCTTCTTTTCCGTTTTCTTTGCTTTTAAGTGAGGGTAGTTTGCTTTATATCTTTTCGGCAAGTTTTAAAAGTATTCGGCTCATTCGGCGAAATAAGATGACCCACCTTTTTTCTTCATTTTACCCGCTTTGCGATATTTATGCAGGTTATTTAATCAAATTATTTTGCCCGAAAATTATTTGGGTGTGCGATTTTAGAGATTTACCAGTTGATCCTTATTTTGAAAACACGTATTTTCCGAAATTTCAAGATAACGTTTTAAAACACATGCTCAAACGCGCAACCAAACTTACAACTATTTCTGAAGGATTAAAAAATCATGTTTTAAAATACAATCCCCAAGTAAAAGTTGTCAGGAATGGTATCGACGCAGAACTATTTAATTTTCAACGCGAGCCTTTTAAAAAATTTTCCATTGGTTATACAGGCTCCATTTATGGATATGATGCCACTTTGCTTTTCCTCTCAAAAATTTTAAAAAATTTAAAGGATAAAAATATCATTTCAGAAGATAATTTTCAAATAGTTTATGCGGGCAAAGATGGAGTAATTTTAGATCGGTTTTTAAAAGAAAGTGCCGTAAATATGTTTATAAATTCCATCGGACAAGTTAAACGCGAACAAGCTTTAGAAGTGCAACGCAATGCACATATAAATTTGATTTTTTCTTACACACTCCCCAATTTTACAGGTATTCTAACAGGCAAATTGTTCGAATATTTAGCGGCACAACCCCCTATTTTGGTTTTAATTGATGGCGTTCAAGATACAGAATTTGAAAATATCTTAACCGAACTCAGTGCAGGAAAAGTTTTCTACACAGACAAAGATTTAGATTCTGCAGTAGCATGGATTGGAAACCAATTTCTTGAATGGAAAATAAATGGTTCGGTGGCACCAAAGGTAAATTCTGAAAAAATTAAAGAAATGAAGTGGCGCGATGCGGCTGAAAAAATATTCTGATATCAGAAAAAGTTAACTATTTAGAAATAAATAAAAACCAAAACAAAAAAAATAGCGTTATTTGCACTTAACTTGTGTTGATACACTTTTTTATGCAATTTCAATGAAATCTACACTGAACGAGACAGATATAAATGCATCGAGTATTGATTTTCAAGATACATTGGTGGCTTTTGCTTACAAAACAGATAAAGAATTAAAAAAAACAGAATGGCTTTTTTCGATGATGCAAAATCCGAAAATTGTTAAATTCAGTAATTCGTTGGCTATTAAAGCGATTGAATGGAAATTGCCTTTTGCAGAATCGGTTATTAAAAGCACTATTTTCAAACAGTTTTGTGGCGGTACCACTTTATTAGAAACTTCAAAAGTTTTAAAATCCCTCGCTGAAAAAAATGTAATGACCGTTCTCGATTATGGTGTTGAAGCCAAAGAGAACGAAGAAGATTTCAACCGCTGCATGGTGGAAAACAGGCGCGCTATTGATTTTGCAGGTCAAATTGGAAACGTACCTTTTGTCGTAGTTAAAATTACGGGATTATTGCCTTTTCATTTATTGGAAAAATTACAAATTAACGCGCCTTTAACGAACGATGAAAACACCACTTACTTCAACGGTTCTAAACGCATTGATGCTATTTGCCATCATGCGCGTGAAAAGAAAGTAAAGATTTTAATAGACGCTGAAGAATCATGGATTCAAGACTCAATCGACAGAATCGCGAATATGATGATGGCGCGCTACAATAAAGAATCTGCTGTAGTTTACAATACTTTCCAGTTTTACAGACATGATAGATTGGATTTTTTGAAAAAATCATTCGAATCGGCTGCTGAAAAAAATTATTTCCTTGGTGCCAAACTTGTTCG
>JAYWBA010000201.1:0-28932 GCA_043781915.1 Saprospiraceae bacterium | reverse complement strand
TGGTGTACATTCTGCTTATTATGGTGGTGAAGAGCGAAGTCATAAAAAAAACATTGATTTGGTTCTACAAAAAATGAAGCATAAAATAAATCGAACAGCGCAATTTAGAACAACTATTGCACTCATTTTAAATGGAGAACTTCATGTTTTTGAAGGGATCTGCAAAGGAAAAATCCTTTATGAACCCATTGGAACAAACGGTTTTGGTTACGATCCTATTTTCCAACCCGATGGTTTTACAAAATCGTTTGCAGAATT
Organism: Saprospiraceae bacterium; assembly: GCA_043781915.1. Taxonomy (GTDB): domain Bacteria; phylum Bacteroidota; class Bacteroidia; order Chitinophagales; family Saprospiraceae; genus JAAFJT01. The sequence goes on along the minus strand of JAYWBA010000201.1, from coordinate 28,674 downwards.
GACAGATGCAGAAAAAAATGCGATCAGTCATCGAGGAATTGCAACGAGAAAATTGATTGCGTTTATTCAAATTTATGCTAATCAAATTTCATAGTTAGCACAAATTTGGATAGCTAAAATGTTTGTCAATGGAAACGCGGATGACGCGGATTTAGCGGATTTTCACGGATTTTTAAATTCGTGAAATCCCAAAGAAGTAAGAAATCTGTGTTAATCCGCTAAATCCGCGTCATCTGCGTTTCCATTATCGAGTTAAATCTTTTTACTGATTATGTTGTAGCTTAGCGTTTTTATAAAGCAAATTTATGATTTACAAAGCAATTAATACTTCAATCTGCATTTTATTAATTTTAGCTTGTTTTTGTGTTGAAATCGCGGCACAATCAAGCGAGCTATATGATATCGTTTTAGCTGGTGGCAGAGTTATCGATCCAGAAACAAAATTGGATGCCATTAAAAATGTTGGAATTTTTAATAACCGAATTGCACAAATCAGTTCTGAACCTTTGAAAGGAAAAGAAATGATTAATGTTTCAGGTTTGGTTGTTGCACCAGGATTTATCGATATGCACGTACACGGCAGAAGCAATGCGGAGCAAGAATATCAATTGCACGATGGAATTACAACTGCTTTAGAATTAGAATGGGGGATTGAATTTTTAAAAGAGTGGCACGAAAAACGAAAATTGAAGGCGTTAATAAATTACGGTGGTAGCGTGAGTTGGCCCTTCGAAAGGTTCAAAGCCATTGATACACACCCTACTGAATTGAATTCATTACTTCAAACAACATTGAAAGGCGAGGCAAAATTTGAAACTTTATTATCAACTATCAACCCCTCATTCACAGAAAAATTAACTTCTGAACAAATCAATAAAACACTATCGAATATTAAGTCTTCCCTTGAAGAAGGCGGTATTGGCATTGGTGTGCCCATAGGGTACCTCAAAAAAACAAAATCGGAAGAAATGTTTAGGGTTTTTCAATTAGCAGGCGAATTAAACGCTTTAGTTTTTACACATGTACGAGAACCAGATATTATATCTATTCAAGAAGTCATTGCTGATGCAGTTTTAACAAGTGCACCACTCCACATTGTGCACATCAATAGTATTGCATTAAGTCAAATTCGAGTTGGATTAGACATGGTTAAAGCGGCAAGAAAAAAAGGATTTGACATCACAACAGAACTATATCCGTACACTGCTGCTTCAACGCTTTTGCAAAGTGCTGTTTTTGATGAAGGTTGGCAGGAAAAAATGGGTATTAGTTACAATGATTTACAATGGGTGGCAACGGGTGAGCGACTTACAAAAGAAACTTTTGAAACTTTTAGAAAAAAAGGAGGTGCGGTTGTAATCTATTCAATGAAACCCGAATGGATAAAATCAGGCATTGCTGAACCTAATGTGATTATTGCCTCCGATGGCATGGCGTATTCAAAATTGGCGCACCCGAGAACTGCTGGAACTTTTTCTAGAGTATTGGGTAAATATGTTAGAGAAGACAGGGTAATTGATTTAAAAACAGCTATCGAAAAAATGACAGTACTACCAGCCAAAAGATTAGAAGGAATTGCCCCTTCAATGCGCTTCAAAGGTAGATTACAAGTAGGTGCTGATGCGGACATTACTATTTTTAATCCTGAAACCGTTATTGATAAATCGACTTTCGAAAAAGGGCTTGAATTTTCGTCTGGGATTGAATATGTTATAGTGAATGGAACATTTGTACTAAAAAATAGCAAAACTATAACCAATGTTTTCCCGGGTCAGCCAATTTATGGAAAATATAAAAAATAGCTTTGAGCCATGAGCTTTGAGCCTTCTCGGAGGAAGATATACGAGAAAAGCTCATAGCTCATGGCTCAAAGCTAAAACCTCACCGCCTTATTTCTCAATAAATGATCCGCTAAGACCAATGCTGTCATTGCTTCAACAATGGGAACAGCTCGAGGTAAAACGCATGGATCGTGTCTGCCGCGACCTGCAACATCAACTTCTTCGTGTGCTTGGTTGATTGATTTTTGTGAGGGAATGATTGTCGCCACTGGTTTAAACGCTGCTTTAAAATAAATATCTTCTCCATTCGAAATACCGCCTTGAACACCGCCAGAATTATTCGTTCGGGTACGCACTTTACCATTTTCGTCTGTATAAAAAACGTCGTTATGTTCTGACCCGAGCATGGTTACGCCATCAAAACCAGAACCAATTTCAAATCCTTTACAAGCGTTGATGGAAAGAACTGCTTTACCCAAATCAGCGTGCAATTTATCGAACGCAGGTTCACCAAGTCCAACAGGCACATTTTTAGCGACGCAAGTAATTACACCACCGATAGAATCTCCTGCTTTTTTTACTTTTTCGATGCGCTCAATCATTTGAGCAGCTACTTCTAAATCAGGACAACGAACTGGTGTTTCTTCCACTAAACTCAAATCGAGTTCAGCATAATTTTTTGTTGTTGTAATATTTCCAACTTGATTAACATAGGCATGAATTTCAATCCCTTGCGATTGTAAAAATAATTGTGCTAAAGCACCTGCTGCTACCCGCGCGGCAGTTTCACGCGCTGATGAACGTCCGCCACCACGATAATCGCGAATGCCATATTTTTCTTGATAAGTATAATCTGCATGAGAAGGGCGAAATTTATCGGCTATGTGCGAATAATCTTTCGAACGTTGATCTTCATTAAAAATGAATATCCCAATAGGATGACCTGTTGAAACGCCTTCAAAAATACCACTATAAATATGTGCAATATCAGATTCTGCGCGTTGAGTAACTATTTTTGACTGTCCTGGTTTGCGCCTGTCTAAGCAACTTTGAATAAATTCTAAATCTATTTTTACGCCCGGTGGCATACCGTCAATCACTGCACCTATTGCTGCACCATGCGATTCTCCAAACGTTGAAACGCGAAAAATTTTACCGAAAATACTACCCATATTAGTTGTTAGTTGTTAGTTTTTAGTTGTTAGTTTAGGCGCGTGCTCAAACGAACAACGAACAACTAACAACTAACAACTAATTAAAATCCTTCCACGTCATCATCACTGCGTTTGTCTGCCACTGCTTCAAGCGTTCCATTGGGTTTAACCAAAATAGTTTCAACCAAACCAATAGTGCCACGCTCCATGAACGCATGACCTTTTTGTTTTAATTCTGTAACCGTTGTTTCCGGTAATCCACCTTTCTCCATCATAACAACATCTGGCAACCATTGACTATGAAAGCGCGGTGCTTGTGTCGCATCTGTTGCCGACATATTATAATCAATCACGTTGGTGATGACTTGAAACACGGACGTAATAATTGTTGTTCCACCTGGTGTACCGACTACCATAAACAATTTGCCATCTTTTGTGATTATTGTTGGCGTCATTGAACTCAACGGACGCTTCAAGGGCTTGATAGAATTAGCTTCACCGCCAATGGAACCGTATAAATTGGGTACACCCGGTTTTGCGGAAAAATCATCCATTTCATTGTTTAAAAGAAAACCTGCTCCACCTACAATTGTTCTACAACCGTAATTATCATTTAATGTAGTTGTAATTGAAGTCGCATTGCCTTGCGCATCGACAATACTAATATGCGTAGTCTGTTCAGAAACTGTTGCGATATCTCCAGCTTTTACCGATTTGCTTTTTGTTGCTTTGTCAGGATCAAAATCAGAAAAACGCGATAATATATAATTTTTATCGAGCAGACCCTTAACAGGTACTTTGTAAAAATCGGCATCACCCAAATGCGTCGCTCTATCGGCGTACACACGTCGTTCAGCTTCGACGATAAAATGCACTGACTCAGGGGAGTGAAAAGGTTTGTTTTTTAAATCGAATTTTTCTGACAAAGTTAATAATTGCATGAGTGCGATACCACCACTCGATGGTGGGGGCATACCAATTATGCGGTAACCGCGATATTCTCCTATCAATGGTTTGCGCCAAGCCGATTTATAATTTTTCAAATCTTCAAGCGTTATTAAACCTTCACCGCGTTTCATTTCGTCAACAATCAATTGAGCAGTTCTTCCTGCGTAGAAACCAGCCACGCCTTTATCGCGTATATCGCGTAAAACAAAAGCTAAATCTTTTTGAACAAGTACATCGCCTTCTGACCAAGTTTCTTTTTCAGGTTTAATAAGCGCCGTATTATCTTGCGTGCTGAATTTTACGAAGGTTGCTCGTACTTCGTTCAATCGTTTTGCTTCGAGCTCCGTAACCGTAAATCCGTTATAAGCCAAATTAACTGCAGGTTGGACGAGTTTCTTCCAATTTTTGAGTTTAGAATATTTTGTAAACATTTGGTAACATCCTTCAACAGTTCCTGGAACACCCGCAGCTAAGGCACCACGCTGACTTCTTTCAGCAACAACATTACCCTTCGCATCGAGGTACATATCGCGCGTAGCAGCACTCGGCGCACGCTCTCTGAAATCGAGTGTATTAACTTCTTTTCCATCTGCAGAGCGATAAACCAAAAATCCACCCCCACCAATATTACCTGCACGCGGATAAACGACTGCGAGAGCAAACTGTACAGCAATGCTCGCATCAATGGCATTTCCGCCTTGTTTTATAATTTCAAGACCAACTTTCGCAGCTAAAGGATGTCCGCAAGAAACGGCAGCTTTACTGACTGTTATAGATTTTACAGATTTAGGGGTTTTGTAAGGCCCTCCATCTGCATTGTTGAAGGATGATAGTTGATAGTTGATATTTTTAACTAAAGATATTCTATCACTATCAGCAAAATTGTTGGTCGCACTTAAATTTTGAATTGAAAAATGGAATACAAACCAGAAAAAAAAGTTAAATTTTCGCATCATATTAAAATTTAGTTGATTAATTTAGTGCACAACAGATTTATTTTAGTTAAAATAACATATTTATGTTATTTGGGCATATTTTTTGTAAAATATAAAATAGTTTGGTTAATTATTTTCATGGTTAGGTTTATGCCGTTGCAATTTAGCACGGCATTTTTTATTTAACAAACTTACATCGCCAAAATATGCGCCATGCGCATTAATTCTGCATTTATGTTTTTGTGTTTAGTGATGGCATCATGAAAAGTTGTAAAGCTGAGTTGGTTATTGTAAATACCTACCATGAAGTTACTCTTACCTGCCACAAGTGCTTCAACTGCTTCATAACCCAAACGTGAAGCTAAAACGCGATCAATACAAGTTGGAGAACCTCCGCGTTGCATGTGACCAATGATTGTCACTTTTGTATCGTATTGACCATATTCTGCTTGGATTCTTTTTGAAACCACTTCTGCTCCACCCTCTTTATTTCCTTCGGCGATAATGATTAAACCAAAACGTTTTCCGCGTTTCGCTCCTTTATCCAAAATATCCATCATTTCTTCTGTTCCATTATCAATCTCAGGAATGAGAACGCCACTTGCACCACTACCAATAGCCGAATGCAGCGCGATAAAGCCTGAATGACGACCCATCACTTCTACAAAAAACAAACGATTATGGGAATCGGCAGTATCTCGAATTTTATCTGCTGCTTCCATCGCTGTGTTGATGGCAGTATCAAAGCCAATGGTTAAATCTGTGCCGAATAAATCGTTATCAATTGTTCCTGGCACGCCAATAATGGGGATTTTATATTCTTTACTGAAAATATCTGCGCCAGTAAATGTGCCGTTTCCACCGATAGCCACCATTGCGTCAATTTCAAATTTGACCAAATGCTCGTAAGCCTTGGCTCTGCCTTCGGGTGTCATAAATTCCTTAGAGCGGGCGGTTTTAAGTACTGTGCCACCACGATGTATTATATTACCAACATCGGCAGTATCCATTTTTTTAATTTCGCCTTTAATCATGCCCTCATAACCATGCCCTATGCCATAAACTTCTAAATTATGGTAAGTAGCAGTTCTTACAACGGCACGAATAGCTGCATTCATACCAGGTGCATCACCACCTGAAGTAAACACAGCAATGCGTTTAATTACTTTATCCTCTATCATCCGTCGAGTTTTAAAATATCCGCAAACCTAAGTTTAAAAATTAAACTATTAAAATTTAAATAGAATATTTAATAAGCGTGTTGGCGCTTTTAGAAAAATAATTACAATTTATCTATGTTTTTTAAATGATAATCAACCAAAGCATCTATTGGTTTTCTGATAATTGTACCCAGAGTAAGTGCATGTGCGTTGAGTGTCATTTCAAGAATATCTCTAAAATGATACGCAATAGAGCCCACAAAGTTTATTGGAAGTTCTTGAACGCCTTTATATTTTAAGATATGGCGCACAACCAATTCTTCAAATGCTTCACTCACCATTTTCTGGATATAAAAATGCTCCCTGTTTTCAGAAAAGAAAGTAGCGAAAGATGCTAAATATACATTGGGCGCATCACCATAGGCGCGATTTAGAATGGCTAATTTATCGCTACCATATTTAGTAACGAAAGCATCGCGAATTTCTGCTGGTAATTCTCTATAAAAATACGCGCGAAGCAAAAATTTCCCGAGATGTGTTCCGCTTCCTTCATCGCCAAGTAAATAAGAAAGTGCAGGAATATTATCGAGAATTTTCTCGCCATCGTATAAACAGGTATTCGAACCTGTGCCGATAATACATGCTATTCCAGGTTTTGTGCCGCAACAAGCCCGCGCCGAAGCCAACAAATCGTGGTCAACCACGATATGTTTTGCATTTTTAAAAATGCGCGATAGACCAATTTCTACAATTTTGCAATGTACAGGGTCGGAGCAACCAGCACCATAAAAATAAACGCTATCAACTGAGTTAACATCTACTTTATTTACAAAATCGCGATTAAGTTCTTTTTCTATAAAATCGGAAGTAACAAAATAAGGATTAAAACCCATCGTAGATTCTAAATGTCTGTCGCCATTGGGTTGTATGATTTCCCAATCTGCTTTCGTCGAACCACTGTCCACAATTATCATCATAAAAATAAATTTTTAAATTTTTTCAAGAAAAATAAAAAACAATTTGTTTATTAAATTAATTTGTTTTAAGTTTGCAACACAATTTGTTTTTAATATCATCATTAAAGCGCTTCAATATGTCACACAACGATAATTTTTTTCAAAATACCAGTCTTAGCCTGCAAGTTAGAACTTTTTCGGTAAAAAAAAGAGAGGCAAATTTAATCAATTCTTTGTCGAAGATAAAACTTCTTGATGCACTTATTATTGCAAGTGGTATTTATCTCATCAGCTCTAAAATGCTTGACGTGAGTTTTAATGCCAATAACTCAAATAATAATAATAATTCCACTGTTGTACAATCAGCAATAATACTTCAAAATGGTGTTGCAAAAAAAGTAAAAAATGTAGAAATAAAAAAGGAAGCGGTTGTGCCTTCTGATAATTCTTCAACAGACGACAATATAGTTGAAATATTGCCAACAAAAAAACCTGCATTGGTTAACCTTAAAAATAATGATGCCGAAGTAGCTAATTTGTTCATGAATGTATCTGCACTTTACGCCAAAAATTTAGATGTAGAAAACAATAAAACTAAACGCGAAAAGTGCAATAACTACGTCGCACGGTTTATTGGTGTTGCTAAAAAAGAACGTGAAAAATTTGGCATTCCTATCAGTATCATTTTAGCGCAAGGTTTATTAGAGAGCGATGCCGGTGAGAGCAAACTTTCTCATGTAGCCAATAATCATTTTGGAGTTAAGACTTTTTCTAACAGCGTACCGCATATTACAATGCGCGACGACACGCCACACGATAAATTTAAAAAATACAATTCTGCTTGGGAAAGTTACCGCGATCACAGTTTGCTTTTGCTGAAAAATCATTACCAAGATTTACAATATCTCAGCAAAACAGATTATGTGGGTTGGGCAAAAGGTTTGCAAAAAGCGGGGTATGCCACTGATGCAGAATACAGTAAAAAATTAATTGCTCTTATAGAGAATTTAAAATTATACAGACTCGATGAAGTTTGATTATGTTTCTAAAGTGTATGTTTGTGAATCCTGCTATGTACTCATAGCAGGATTTTTTTTAGAAGCATCTCAAACCACACTTAAACTCGCAGTCGGTGTTACTAAAATATCTGCAAAATCGCTTTTGAGGTATTTATAAAAAGCCGCAACACCGATCATTCCAGCGTTATCTGTACTCAACGATATTGGTGGAATATAAAATTTTAACTGTGGTTGCACATCTCCCCAAACTTTAAGCGCATTGCGCAAACCAGAATTTGCAGAAACACCACCTGCTATTGCAATATGTTCAATTTGAGTAAATTCTTGCGCCGATTTTAATTTTTTAATGAGGGTATCAATTATAGCTTTCTGAATAGAAGCGCAAATATCATTTAAGTTTTCGATGATGAAATTGGAATTCTCAGCCATATTTTTCTGAAGCATGTACAAAATTGAAGTTTTTAACCCAGAAAAGCTAAAATTAAACTCTTCTATACGCGGTTCAGAAAATTTATACTTTGCTTCGCCGAGTTGAGCTAATTTATCAATAATAGGTCCAGCAGGATATTCTAAACCCAAAATTTTGCCCGATTTATCAAACGCTTCGCCTGCTGCATCATCAAGCGATTCTCCCAAAAGTTCGAAAGCATCATAATCTCGCACAACAACCAATTGTGTATGCCCGCCCGAAACAGTTAAACACAAAAAAGGAAAAGGCGGCTGATTATCCGTTCCGAAATGTGCTAAAATATGGGCTTGCATGTGATTGACTTCAATCATAGGAAGATTTAAAGCCAATGCCAAACTTTTTGCAAACGAAACACCCACCACTAATGAACCTAACAAACCTGGTCCAATCGTAAAAGCAATCGCATCCAATTCTTTTTTAGAAACCTTTGCTTCGTCTAATGCACGTCTCACAACTGGCAAAATCAATTGTTGGTGTTGTCGAGATGCTAATTCGGGTACAACGCCACCATAAACAGCATGAATTATTTGCGCTGTGGTGACGTTACTTAATATTTTTCCGTTGCGAACCACTGCGGCTGATGTATCGTCGCAACTCGATTCGATGGCTAAGATGGTGTTATTTTGCAAAATATAATGGTTAAGATTCTTTAATTCGTTTTAAATAGCCATCCAAATCCTTTGAAGATATATTTTCTTTCTCTGATTTATCGTAGATAGAAACCAAAGTAACTTGTTCTTCAATAATTTCTACTAAAGTAATTACTCTTGCTCCGCCACTTTTACCAGTATTCTTTGAAGATATCTTCAATCTAATTTTGAAACAGCCCTTACCGATAGAAATTCCAAAAGTTGGATCTTCTTCTAATAAATAGATTAACTCTAAAACATCATCTTCTAAAGACTTGTACCTTTTAGATAGATATTTTGATTCTCGTTTAAAATCTTCTGATAGTATGATTCTGAATGGCATAATTTAACCTACTTGAGCCACTTTGAGTTTTTTTAATTCTTGTAGTTCTTTTTCTTTTTTTAATTCTAAAAAAAACTCGCGGGCATCTTGCAATTCTATTTCCCCTCGACGATGTAACTCAGCTTCTTTTAAACCAGAGCGTGTATCTTGTAGAAATTGAACTAACTTCTTAGAAACCTTTTTTCCATCTAGTTTTGTGATGTTGGCATATTCTAAATCTTTGATTAAATCCAGAAATGGACCAAACTTATCTTCTTCAATACTAATTGTGAATTCTGTCATAATAACTAATTTTTACAAAAATAATGAATTTCTGTGTAAATACAAATTCAATAGCAGAATTTGTTAAGGTTTCTGAAACGCCGTATTACTCACAAAACTAGAATCCGTTAGCGTGTTTAAAAACGAAATGATTTGATTTTTTTGTTTAGCAGTTAAATGAATGGTAGCGATAGATGGTATAAAAGGATCAACATTCGGTGAAGTATGTCCACCCGAAGCATAATGGTCTAAAACTTCTTGTAAAGTTTTAAATCTACCATCGTGCATATAGGGTGCCGTTTGAGCAATATTGCGCAGGGTGGGTGGTTTAAATTTTCCATTATCAGTCGGTTTTAAAGTAAAACCTCCACGACCTAAATCTTTAAAATCAGTAAAAGTTTTGGCAGAGTCGATGCCATTGTTGAAAAAATCGCCCGCGTTATAAAATGGAGAGACGTGACAATGAGCGCATTGCGCATCGGGTGCATCTAATACATTGAAAAATAAATTGTAACCCGTTTGTTCATCATCTGTAAAAAATGCTGCTTTGCGCGCAATTTTATCAATTTTAGCATCAGAGCTGATGAGTGTGCGTTCAAATTGAGCAATAGCTTTTACGACTAAAAATTTTGTGATGCTGTCAACGGTCGTAATTCCAAAAGCACGCCGAAATAAAGTTGGGTAATTAGCATTGCTTTTAATACGCGTTGTGACAGCATCCCAATTATTGTGCAATTCAATGGAATCCTGAACGGGTAGTAATGCTTGTTCTTCTAAAGTTTTTACGCGACCATCCCAAAACAAGCCATTATTCGAAAAACCTATATTCACAAGGGACATCGAACTTCGCCTTCCATTCAAACCTAAAACACCTTTGCTTGTTGGGAGATTATCAGTAAAATAATTTTCAGGCTTGTGGCACGTTGAACACGACTGCGTTAAATCGCTTGAAAGTACATTATCAAAAAATATTTTTCTACCAAGCGCTACACCTTCAACCGTTAAAGGGTTATCGGCTGGAATTTGCATCGGTGGGAAATAGCTCGGTATTTTTAATTGCAGCGGTGTTGGAGAAAAGCTTATATCACTTAAACCGGAACTTGACAGCGAGGTTTTACATTTTGAAAAAGCAAAAGGCAAAAAGCAAAAGGCAAAAAGCGATATTAAATGGCAAAAGGCAAATCGGAAAGGAAAAATACCAAAGGGAAAAACCCTTATCAGCATTTTGCGTTTTGCCTTTAACAATTTGCCCTTTGCGTTTTGCCTTTTACCCATTGTTTTTGATTTTTATTTAACAGAAATACCTTTATATATTAGAGAATTCTGAAGGTTTTTCATTAAAACTTTCATCACTGGAATATCTACAAATTTGCTGGTTTGAGTAATGACATTAAAATCCATAGTATTAAGAACTGAAGATAAATTAACATTGAATAATAAATTGACAGATGTAGCAGTTGGATTGGGGATATAGTTATTCAATAAAATTATTTTTTCCGAATAAACTTCATTGCCACCTGTATCGAATGCAAAAGGTGTTTCTAAAGTACCATTTCCATCGTTGTCGTACATGCCTTGAACACTCAAAAAAATATAACTATCCCACGCTTCCCAATAATTTAAGCCATTCGCTAAGGGAGAACTTTGAGGTTGTTTAGCAGGAATTGTACCATTAGCACTGCCGTCGACACCAAACCCTAAAACCAAATTTTGAATATTAGAACTGCTAACACTAATCGTGTTTGTTAATCCCTTCAAAGCACTGACGCTATCAGTTAATCCTGAAAAATTAAATTGAACCTGTCTGTTATTACAATCAGAATTTGTCGATTCGCACATTTTTGAAACAATAAAACTAAATTTTGTAAATTGAATGGCTTTACCATTGTAATTATAAGTCTTGTACATTACAAGAGGAGAACCGTTGTAATCGGGAATAATTTGCAAACTCAAAGATACTTGAGGTGCGACAGTAGTTTCAGTTGTCGATTTACAACTTACAAAGTTTAGGAATGAAAATAAAAATAAGATATTTTTCATAATATTATTAGTAAAACCTCGTAGGTTTTTAAAACCTACGAGGTTAGTTTGGAAAAGTACCTTTATAAATAAGCGCATTTTTTAAATTACTTATCATTAATACCATCAGTGGCAAATCTGCAGTTTTTTGGGTTTGAGTAGTTACGTTTAAATCAATACCATTCAAAATTTTCGCTAAATTAATGTCAAATTGAACTCTTAAAAAATTAGGTGATAAAGGTAAATTCTGATAATCTAATAAATAATTTTTCTCTGAATAACTGCTGTTTCCACCTGAATGCAGAGCGAATGGTGTTTCAAAAATACCATCACCGTCTCTGTCGTATTTTCCTTCAATTTTCATGAAAATAAAACTGTTCCAAGCATCCCAATAATTCAAACCATTAAAAAGCGGTGACGTGGCGATTTGAAGTGAAGGTGGATTTGAATTATCGACACTATCAACGCCAAAACCGAGACGTAAGTTTTTAATGTTATCTTGGTAAGGTCTAATTGTATTTGTAATTCCTTTTAAAGCACTTGCTTCTTCTGTATTAACAGAAAAATCGAATTGAGTTTGTCTGCTCTCGTTATCTTTACTTTTCGAATCGCACAATCGAGATAGAATAAAGCTAAAGCGTGTGAATTGTATCGGTTTACCATTAAGACTATACGTTTTATACATCACTAAAGGCTCACCGTTAAAATCTGGAATGATTTGAATATTAAAAGTATCTTGCGGTGCAACATTTGTTCCAGATTGTGTTTTACAACTTAGAATTCCTACAATTGAAACCAGGAATGCCACAAACTTTATCATAGTAATTTTATTGTAAAGTTATACAATTTTTTAAATTACTCCAAATTTTATTTTGGCGTGTAGCGCTATCAGCTCTAATATCGACATTATTAAAGAGTTTAGAATAATTTATTTGAAGAGGAACAGTCAAAGAAAATCCTTTTGTTAAAGATGTGTTGATTGAATAAGTCAATGAAAAATTTTGTTGCCCATTTACTATAATTGTATCAGTTATGAAATTTTTTTTGTGCCTTTCAAGAGTCATTTTCTGAAAATAATATTTAGATGACGTGGTATCGTACATAGAAATACTTTGTTGCGCTAACGGATTCCCACTTGGATTGCGTTTTGCAACGGCTTGCTGCGATGCTGCGTCTAAACCCGCATCTATTTGAAAACCTCTATAATTTTGAACCGTATTTAAAGAAAAAAGAGAATATAAAACAGTGTTGGAATTATTTAAGAAAAGGTTTTGAGGTACATTTAATGAATCATTAGCTCTATAAATGAGTAAACTATCCGTAATTGCAAGCGGTTTATTGTTTGAATCGAATAAATTGACGTTCGAAAAGTACATCTGTGCATTTAAAATTCTAATACTATCACCAGACGATCCTATCGGATAAATTGTACTGGTACTAAGCCTAAAACTATCCCAATAAGGAAAAATTTGCAAAATTAATTTCGGATATGAACACGTATTAGGTATCGTCTGTTTAGATGCTGTCACATCAAAATTTGTTGCGTTTACATCCGTACAACCTTGATTTGGAACTTGACAAGAATCAAATGAAAGAATGAAGAAATGAAGGAATGAAAGAATTATAAACCAAATGAATTTCTTCGATTTCAAGGAATCTGACGATTTCATTATTTTTTTTTTATTGAACTTAAATAAAGCCCCAGTTATTTTAATTCCTTCATTCTTTAACTCCTTCATTCCTTAATTCTTTGATTTTTCATTATCTTTCACTAATTTTTTTACAATTTGCTTGACTTGGGCAGAAAATTCTTTCTCAATAATCCAGTGATAGTAATTTTTATCTTTGGCAAAAACTTCCAGAACTGGTTGATTCATATATTTACCAAAATTAAAAACAACAATGCCGTTATGGTCATATCGCAATTTCTGAGTGGCATCGAGCATTCTAAAATCGGTTGTAAAATCGTGAAGTACCTGAATGTTGGGTTTTATAGGTGCTTCAACTATATTATTTTCTTCGTCGACTAAATCTTTTTCGGCATAATGTGCGAGTTGCCCAGCAAAAACTTTTGCCGTTGCAAAAACATCTGCCATAGCATCGTGCGCATCGACAATATCTTCTTGGCAGTAAAATTTAAGCGCAGCGCGTAAAGTCCGCGGTTCCATTTTATAAAAAATACGCTGCACGTCAATAATTCGACGTTTGTCAATATTAAAATCAATGCCGACGCGCGAAAACTCTTCTATTAGCATAGGAATATCGAAACGTGCGGCATTGTAACCCGCCAAGTCCGCATTACCAATAAAATCGAATATTTTTTGACATACTTGAGCGAATGTAGGCTTGTTTGCCAAATCTTTGGGCGTTATTCCGTGAATACTCATAGATTCTTCTGAAATCGGAATACCAGGATTAATCAAAAGCTGAAGCTCAATACCGTCATTTCCATTTTTAGGAAATTTTAAAATACCAATTTGGACAATACGATCTCGAATGACATTCAAACCAGTGGTTTCGACATCAAAAAAAATAAGATCGCGTTCTAAAGTGAGTGGTAGTTTCAATTCGTAATATTTAAGTGTGTTATATTTCCACCGCAAAGGAACAAAGAATCAAAGGTTTCACAAAGTATTTAATGAAAGTGAGGCAAAAAATTTAAAAACAATTTGTTTAATTAAATTTTTTGTTTTACTTTTGTTGTGTATTTTAAACTATTTTGTTTTTTTAATTCTTTTGATAAGATGAAAAAAATAATTCATATAGATATGGATGCATTTTTTGCGAGTGTTGAACAGCGCGATAATCCATCATTACGTGGCAAACCTATAGTTGTCGGAAGTTCGGGAAGAAGTGGAATTGTAGCAGCAGCAAGTTACGAAGCGCGTAAATTTGGAATTCACTCTGCTATGCCTGGTTCTCGCGCTTTGCAACTTTGTCCTCATTTAATTTTTGTAAAAGGCAAATACGAACGCTACAAAGAAGCCAGTCAGATTATTAGAAACATTTTTTTGGAATATACAGATTTGGTCGAGCCGCTCAGTTTAGATGAAGCTTATTTAGATATTACTGAAAATAAATTCAGTATGCCTTCTGCAACTATAATTGCTGAAGAAATAAGAAAAAAAATATTTGTCCAAACACAATTAACTGCTTCAGCAGGTGTTTCAATGACAAAATTTTTAGCAAAAGTGGCTTCGGGATATAAAAAACCAAACGGACTGACGGTTATTACACCTGAAAAAGCTGAACATTTTTTAAATACTTTGCCCATAGAAAAATTTCATGGCATTGGCGAAGTAACCGCTCAAAAAATGAAATTACTCAATATTAAAAATGGTGCTGATTTACGCGCATGGAGCGAATTTGATTTAATGCGTTCATTTGGAAAAGTCGGAACACACTATTATAAAATTTGTAGGGGCATTGAAACTTCGGAAGTAAATCCAGATAGAGAGCGAAAAAGCATCGGCGCAGAAGAAACTTTTATGAGCGACATAGATTCGTTTGATGACATGCTTAATAATTTGGAGCCGATTGTCAAAAAAGTAACATCCACGATGGATAAATATTCGAAAACAGGTAAAACAATAACGCTTAAAGCAAAAAATTCAGATTTTCGAGTTTTCACGCGGTCACACACGCTCAATCAAGCAACTTCCGAATTTAATTCTGTTTGGACGGAAACAAAATCGCTCTTGCAGCAACATTATTCTGAGTTTGGAAAAATTAGGTTATTGGGTATTTCTGTTTCTAATTTTAATACAAATGCGGTCATTCAACGCCCCAATCAGTTGCAAATGCAATTTAATTAAAATCATTTTCAGATTTTTTTTGATAAGATTTGGAAAAGCGAACTTCAAAGTCTAATTTTGCACCGCTTAAAGCAATTAACATGATTTTGATTTAGTAGCTCAGCTGGTAGAGCATTTGACTTTTAATCAAAGGGTCTCGGGTTCGAATCCCGACTAGATCACAAAACAAAGGCAAAATAGGAGAAATTCTGTTTTGCCTTTTGTTTTGTGAAAACTTTTAAACTTTTTTATAGTTATTTCTCAAATAATCGTTATTTTTGAATAAAAATTTCAGCATGATTCTTTATAAAGGCATAATAACAGTTGAAGAGGGCAAACGCAGCGGCAAACCTTGCATAAGAAATATGCGCATTACAGTAGAAGATATTCTGAATATGCTTTCGAAAGAAATGACTTTCGATGAAATTATTCAAGATTTTCCTGAATTAACGCATCAAGATATTCGAGTTGCTCTTGAATTTTCAGCTAATCGTCAAAATAGAATTTTAATTTCTGTATGAGGATTCTTGTTGACCAAAACATATCGCATCGGATTATTCCAAAATTGAAAAACATTTTTGATGAAATTTTTCATGTAAAAGAGTTCGACTTAATATACGCATCTGATCTGGAGATATTTAAGTTTGCTAAAAACAACAAGTTCGATGCTGTTATTACTTTGGATGTTGATTTCCAAAATATACTTTATGAGCAATCTCTTCCTCCTAAAATTATATGGTTAAGAACTGGAAATTGCCCCACATCTGCATTAGTCGATATTCTGGTCCGAAATTCTGATATAATCAAAAATTTTATAGTTGAAGAAGGATTTGATTCGATAGAAATTTTCAAATAAATTGAACCCTTTACTTCAATCGAACAAAATCTAAATCCTGAAAATCGAAACTAAAATCGGTGGATGGCGAAATAGCATTCATTTTCAAACCATCTGCTCTACCTTGTGTATCGAGTGTAAATTTTAAAAAAGCATCGGCATCTAAACTTCTATCATCCCATTTAACCAAATAAGTATCCGCTTTATAGAACAAAACATCCCCTCTCAATTTTGGAGAGCGAATAGAGTTAAAACGCACTTTACCATTTAAAGAACGAATAGTCACATCTCCAAACCATTTATCTGAATAAGTACCAACTATGATATTGATATCTGGCTTGGTTGTCGTATTTTTTTGTTGCAATTCGATTTCATTCTGAATATCCGAAGTTATTTTTTTCACCTCAGCTTCTCCTTTGTCTACCCGATCTTTCATTTGTTTTACGCGATCAATTCCATTAATACCTAAATACGAATCTTTAATCGTGTTCGTAATAGCTACAAAAGCAGCTCCAACTTGCTGATTTGTAAAAACCAAAATGCCTAATTTCAACTCAGGTAAAAGCGTTACTTGAGTAACTACACCCGCTAAACCTCCTGTATGTGTTACCTGTTTGTACCCTTTTACATCGCTTAAACCCCAACCTAAACCATAACTTGAAAAGTGCGTATTGTACGGCGGCACAGTGCGCACAGGTATTATTGTTTGTGGTGACCACATTTCGTCGTGCACTTCTTCGCTGAATAATCTTTTAGAAAGGCTATCTCCATATCTCCCATGATTCATTTGCATGATTAGCCATTTCGACCAATCCATCACATTTGTAACAATTCCACCTGCAGCATTTGCTGTTTCACTCCAATCAATACTCAATGCTTCTATTTTTCCATTCACGGGTGCGTGTGGGTCAATTATATTCGATCTGTCTTTTAATCTTTTAATTGAAGCTGCACTGTGTGTCATTCCGAGTGGTTTCATAATACGCTGCTCAACAAAATCTTCCCAACTCATACCTGAAACGCGTGCAATCACTTCACCAGCTACTATGTACAAATTGTTATCGTAATCGTATTTGCTTCTGAAACTCGAAACAGGTTTTAAATAGCGTAGATTGTGTATTATATCTGCCTTAGTAAAATTACTCGAATCGGGAAACATCATTAAGTCGCCAGCACCTAAGCCCATGCCGCTGCGATGCGTCAATAAATCTCGAATAGTAAATTCATCCGTCACATAAGGGTTATATAGTTTAAACTCTGGTATATAATCAGTTACTTTATCATCCCATTTGAGTTTTTTTTCATCAACCAACATTCCAAGTGCAGCCGTTGTGAAAGCTTTACTATTAGACGCAACGCCGTAAATAGTATTTTCATCTACTTTTTTACCTGTTCGGAGTGAACGGACACCATAACCCTTGGCATGAATGACTTTATCGTCTTTAATAATTGCTACTTCAATTCCTGGAACATCGAAAGTTTTTAAAACTTTTTCAACTAAAGTATCAATTTGAGCGGATGTGATTACCTGTGCATTAGTTGAATAAAAAAAGCCAAAAACAAGAGCGAGTATTAATATCTTTTTCATTGATGAATATTTTGAGATAAAAGTAAGTGTTTCAAATCATTTTTCCAATTTTAAATATTTATGGCGTAAGTACCAATGCGTTTGAATGGATTTTTTTGAAACTCGATAATGGAACACATTTAATAATAGATACTCAGCGATATTATCTGAACGAGGTCCAGCAATTATTAGGAATTTTGCAGGGTATTCTGAAAATTGTTATTAAATAGTTTTCTGTTCCAGCATTTTCGCTTCATCCCACAAAGCATCCATCTCACCTAAACTCATTTCGGAAAGTGGTTTTTCAGTGTGCGTTTCTATGTATTCAAATCGGCGTTTGAATTTTCTATTCGCTCCTTCAAGCGCATTTTCTGGGTCGATATTTATAAAGCGCGCATAATTGATGAGCGAAAAAAGTACATCGCCAAATTCATCTTCAATATGATTTTGATCATTTTCTGCAATCGCTCCGTGCAACTCGTCAATTTCTTCTTTCACTTTATCCCAAACTTGTTGCACATTTTCCCATTCGAATCCAAATTTGGCAGTTTTTTCTTGCATTCTGTATGCCTTCACCATGGCAGGTAAAGATTTAGGAACACCCGACAAAACACCTTTTTTACCTTCTTTAAGTTTGAGTTTTTCCCAATTACGTTTTACTTCGTCTTCATCTTTCACGGTAACATCGCCATAAATATGCGGATGTCGCGCAATGAGTTTATCGCAAACACTGTTTAAAACATCAGCTACATCGAATAATTTCTGCTCCTCTCCTATTTTAGCATAAAAAACCAAATGCAAAAAAATATCGCCAAGTTCTTCTTTTATGCCTTTTGCATCGTTTTCGGTAATCGCTTCAGCGAGTTCATACGTTTCTTCAATGGTTAAATTGCGCAGCGTTTGCCAAGTTTGTTTTCTATCCCACGGACAACCTTCGCGCAGTTCATCCATAATCTGCAATAACCGCGAAAAAGCATCGCGTTTGTTTGCTTCGTTTAAAACCATAAATTAAGTTGATAGTTGTTAGTTGACAGTTGTTGGTTGATAAGCACTTTTAAACTGATAACCGACAACTGTCAACTAATTTATTTTTTATCCGAATGAAGTGAACTAAGTGCCATCATTTCTCTCATAGTTTTTTGCATTCCTTCAGTCGAACCATCTAAGAAGATCACGTTTCCTTTACCTTGTTCGGCAAAATTTTTAATCGCTTCTGTCCACATAGCAAATAAAAGTATTGACGAATCGACATTAGCATTTTCCATTTCGCGTGCTGCTGAAGCCATTCCGCGTGCCACTTCTTCGCGAAAAAGTGCCACACCTTGTCCGCGCAATTGTGCAGCAGTTCGTTCTGCTTCTGCGGAAATTCGAATCGCATTACCATCAGCTTCAGCCGATTTTGTTTTCGTAATTAATAAAGCTTGTCCTTCGTTTTCAGCAGCTGCTTTTAAATTATTCGATGCTACAACTTTCGCCATCGAGCGCGTAATTTCTTCGTCAAAAGTAATATCGTTGAGTTGTAAATCCATCAGGTGATAACCCCAATCTTCGAGCACATGGTCGAGTTGTTCTTTTAAGTCTCCAACAATTTCACGGCGCAAGCTCAAAATTTCGGCTTGTTTGCGTGTAGCCACATAACCACGCACCGAACCTTCAACTGAGCGAATGAGGGATTGCATAAAGTTTCTATCATCAACGAATTTAAATGCTGCGCGCACCACCGATTCTTCCGAATCATTTTTTACGGCATAAATAATTAATGCTTTAAAATGAACATTAGCTTGATCTTGAGTGATAGCTTGAAACTCAATTTCAATCGAACGATTTTGCGCTGAAATACGTTTTGAAACTTGTTCAACGACGGGTATTAAAAAATTTAAACCTGGTCGCATTACACGACTATATTTACCAAACGATGTAACTACTCCAACTGTGCCTTGTTGTATAGTTGTGACGGACAAGTAAAGAATAATGGCTACGATAGCAAGAAATGGAAGAAACATAATTGACTAAGTTTGACCACGATTTACAGGATTAAAAGATTAGCAGGATTTAATATCTTGCAAAACCTTTTTATTTTGTAAATCTGAGTTAAATACAAAATGGTTTAGAAATATTCATTTCAAAAGTACATCTAAAATGGCGAAGATTGGTCAAGATTTAACAGATTTAATGATTTTCAGTATAAAAAAATCGCGTAAATCCTTGAATCCTGTAAATCATGTCAACATTTCTCAATTATAACCGCATATCCCATTCCAACACCTATGCACATAGTGCAAAGCGCGTAGCGTTTATTTTGTTTTTGCAATTCTATCGCTGCTGATTGAATAATGCGTGTTCCCGACATTCCCAACGGATGACCTAAGGCAATGGCACCACCGTTTGGATTTACGCGCGAATCATCATCGGCTAAACCCAAAGCGCGCGTGCAAGCCAAAGATTGTGCTGCAAATGCCTCGTTCAGTTCAATGATGTCTATTTCGCTCAGTTTTAATCCTGCACGTTTTAATGCTTTTTGAGATGCAGTTACAGGACCAATTCCCATAATGCGCGGCTCAACACCCACAACAGCCGATGCGACAATGCGCGCCATAGGTTTTAAATTGTAGGATTTAATAGTTTTCTCATTTGTTAAATACATTGCAACTGCACCATCGTTCAAACCCGATGCGTTTCCAGCGGTTACACAGCCACCTTCTTTTTTAAATGCAGGTTTCAGGGTTGCAAGTTTTTCGAGCGATGAAGCACCTTTTATGAACTCATCTTTAGCAAAAAGAGTTACAACTCCTTTTTTATCTGGAATTTCAACAACACAAATTTCTTCGCCTAATCTACCTGACGTTTGAGCTTCAAACGCTTTCATTTGCGAATTATAAGCCAATAAATCCTGGTCTTCGCGACTGATTTTATACATTTCGACCAAGTTTTCTGCTGTTACACCCATCGCATCAGTGCCATACATAGCGTGCATTTTAGGATTGACAAAACGCCAACCAAAACTCGAATCGAACATTTGCGCATCATTGCCAAAAGGTTTCGAAGTTTTTGAAATCACCCAAGGCGATCGCGTCATGTGTTCCATGCCACCTGCAATCATTATTTCTGCATCACCCACTTGAATGCTGCGCGAAGCGTCAATCACTGCTGACATACCAGAAGCACACAGCCTATTAACAGTTTGTGCAGGCACAGTGAAAGGTAAACCCGCCAACAAACTCGCCATGCGCGCCACATTTCGATTATCCTCACCTGCTTGATTGTGATTACCGAGAATCACTTCATCAATCATTTCGACAGGAATATTCGGATTTCTTTTTACTAATGCTGCGATAGGTATCGCTGCTAAATCGTCTGCACGAACCGTCGAAAGACTTCCTCCAAAATTGCCAATTGGTGTGCGAATGGCGTCGATAATAAAGCTTTGAGCCATGAGCTTTGAGCTTTGAGCTTCCATTATTACTTAATTAAAAGATTAAAAATTTAGTTGACAGTTGGCAGTCGCAGAGTTATAAACATCTGTCAACTGACATCTGTCAACTGACAACTAAACTTAGCTTTTGTTTTTGCTTTAACTTCTTCCAAAGTAACGCCAGGCATCAATTCAATCAATGTTAACTTACCATTCTGATAATTAAAAACCGCGAGTTCAGTGATGATTAAATCAACAACTCCCATAGCGGTTAACGGCAAAGTACATTTTGGAACTATTTTAGATGTTCCATCGGGATCGGCGTGAGAAAGCGTGATGATTAATTTTTTGGCACCAGAAGCTAAATCCATGGCACCACCCACACCCAATAAAGGTTTACCTGGCACTGCCCAATTCGCTAAATTTCCTTTTTCATCTACTTCCAATCCGCCCATAATGGCTACATCGACGTGACCACCGCGAATCATTCCAAACGATTCAGCACTATCGAAATATGAACTTCCTTTTAATGCTGTTACAGGAACTTTTCCTGCATTGACGGGATAATCCATTGCGCCACCGCCATCTGTGGGTGCAGGACCAACGCCAAGCATGCCGTTTTCGGTATGCAAAATAATGCCGTCTTCCGATTTAATTAAATCTGCCACCAAAGTCGGAATGCCTATACCTAAGTTCACAACATCACCTTTTTTCAATTCTGCAAAAGCACGACGTGCCATATTCATGCGTGCTTCACTCACTTTTTTAGAACTTCCCACCGATGCAGAACTTCCCAAATCTTCTAAACTCGTATGGCATTGCACCAAATAATCGACAAAACAACCTTGCGTGTGCACAAATTCTGGTTCAATCTCTCCGACTTCAACAATATGTTCGACTTCAACAATCACTAAATCGGCAGCAGTTGCCATAGCGCGATTGAAATTTTGCTCTGTCATTCTATATTGCAAATTACCCGCTTTATCGGCTTTCCAAGCGCGAATAAATGCCACATTGCCGCGAATGCCTTCAATCAAAACTTGTTTTTTTCCATCAAGCATCATCGTTTTGCGCCCTTTAGCGATGAGTGTATTGGCAGATGTAGGCGTATAAAATCCACCAATGCCTGCTCCACCGGCGCGAATTGCCTCTGCTAATGTACCTTGTGGTAATAATTCGTATTCTACTTCACCCGATTGTGCGGCTTTCACAGCTTCGGGATTGGAAGTAAAAAATGAGCCGATTATTTTTTTCAATTGCCCATTGCGCAAAAGTTTTCCACCACCCAAACCCACTTCACCTGTATTGTTTCCAATAAAAGTGAGGTTTTTCGTGCCGATGTCCGCCAAAGCGTGCATCAAATGTATCGGATTTCCCGTCATTCCGAATCCACCTTGCAAAAGTGTGTCGCCGTCTTTCACCATCGAAGCGGCGGTGTGTAAATCAATTATTGGTACTTGTTTCATAAAATAGCTTTGAGCCTTGAGCTATGAGCTTTGAGCTATTAAACCTACAAGAAGGCTCATTGCTCAAAGCTCATTGCTCAAAGCTAATAAGGTAACCCTACATAGTTCTCGGCAATCGTTTTTTGATACGCTTCCGATATTGTTAAATAATCAAATTTTGCTTTTTGTAACTGGCTTTCAAAACTGCCTTCTTCTGTTTGTTTGTGGCAGAGATACGTCATGAAGTTTGAAAAATCTTGTACGCGCCAAACGCGTTTCAAACATTTTTGTGTGTAGCCTGATAATGTTTGTTCGTTATTGTTTTTATAATAATCACTCAAGCCATTCGCTAAATTATAAATATCTGCAACAGCTAAATTTAATCCTTTGGCGCCCGTCGGAGGTACAATATGTGCAGCGTCGCCTGCTAAAAACAATCGTCCGTGTTGCATATTGTCAATCATAAAACTGCGCATAGGCGTTATACTTTTCTCAAAAATTTCGCCGCGATTGAGTTTTATCCCCAAACGTAGTTCAAGTTCAACCCAAATTTTTTCATCGCTCCAATTGGCAATTGAATCATCGTTTGCGACTTGTAAATACAAACGCGATACCTTTTGTGAGCGTAAACTCGCCAATGCAAATCCGTTATGGTGATAAGCGTAAATCAATTCTTCATAAGTCGGTTCAGAATAAGCCAAAATACCCAACCAACTAAATGGATATTCAATTTTATATTCGTTGTATGTTTCTTTCGGTAAAGTTTTTCTCGAAAGCCCGTGAAAGCCATCACAACCGCCTACAAAATCGCAATACAGTGTTTGTTTTATTCCATTTTGAGTGAAATGAATTTCAGGCGTTGAGGTTTCTATTTTCAAAATTTCAGTTGCATCCGCTTCAAACAAAATCGGAATGTTCCGTGCTTCACACGCTGCGATTAAATCTTTAACCACTTCTTGCTGTCCATAAATGGTCACTTCGCGTTGTGTCAGTTTTGCAAAATCTATGCGTTGCGAAACGCCATTATAACTAATATAGCAACCATGATGCACCAAGCCTTCTTTGTGCAATCTATCAGATACACCCAGAGCATCAAAAACTTCAACCGTATTATGCTCCAGCAAACCAGCACGCACACGATTTTGAACATAATCGCGACTACGGTTTTCTAAAACGATAGAATCTATGCCTTGCTTATGAAGCATCAAAGCTAAAGTTAAACCTGCTGGACCTGCACCGATTATTCCGACTTGAGTGGTCATAATTTAGATTTTCAACCTAATAGGAGCTTCGCACCTAATAGGTTTATGAGATATTTTTAAGAACTTCTTCTGCTGTATGTATCGCTTCATTCGCCGCTGGCAAACCGCAATACAACGCCGAGTGCATAATAACTTCTTTTATTTCAGTCACCGTAACACCATTATTAAAAGCCGCTTTAATGTGCATTTGTAATTCTGCTTTTCTATTGAGGGCTATCAACATGGCAATAGTGATTAAACTTCTGTTATGTTTTGAAAGTTCAGGTCGAGTCCAAATTTCACCCCAAGCATAATTGGAAATAAAATATTGAAAATCGGCATTAAAATCATTTAATTTCTCGATAGATTTATTCACGTGTTCGTTTCCCAAAACAGTTCTCCGGACGTGCATGCCGCGTTCAAATGTCGTTTCTCCAGCTATAAAATCAATTAAAAGTTTTGCAAAAGCTTCAGGAAATTCCGTACTCGAAATGTGTTTAGCGGTAAGAGTTTTTAAATTGGCATTAGGAATATGATTCACTAAAAATTCTGCATCTGAGATTGTCGTTGAAGCGTCCTCTGAACCTGCAATGACTAATGTTTCGGTGCTAATTTTACCGAGTTCTTTTCTAAAATCGGCATCGCGCACAGCAGCACAACAATTAGAATAACCTAAAACATCATTTCTTAAAAACATTGATTTGATTTCAGATAAGCGATTAGGGTTTGTTTGAAAAAAATTATCTGTAAACCAACCTTTGATAACAGCATCTGATATTTGCTGCATACCATGTTTTGAAATAGTTTCTATGCGTGCATTCCAACCGTCTTCGTTTCCAATTTTTGCCGCAGTATTGCTTAAAATGAGTTTTTCTAATCTTTCAGAATGATGAATACCAAGCCATTGACCGATTAATCCACCCATTGAGAGTCCGCAAAAACTAAATTTATCAATCTTCAAAGAATTCATTAAAGCAATCACATCCTCACCTAATAATTGAATATTGTAATGCTCATTCGTTATTTCTGATTTTCCATGACCGCGCGTATCGTATTGAACAACTCTAAAAAATGGCAAAAGATATGGCACCAATTCATCCCACATCATCATTTCGGAGCCGAGTGAATTGCTAAATACCAAAACGGGGCTGTTTGGTGTGCCTTGTATTTTATAATTTATTTTCATGCTTTTTAAATTATTTGACAACTGTCAAGAATTCTATCAATAATTTCCAAACTCAAGCCAATCGAATTTTCTGGTTTGAATAATTCATTTAATTCGTTATCTGCTAAATCTATCTTAGAGTTTTTTAAAACCTCTTTAAGGTGTTTTTTCCCAGCAATAGCAGTTTTACAAGCTTTTTCTACAAATGTATGCGCATCAGATTTACCAATTTTTTGCGCTAATGCAAGCGAAACATTTTCAGCATAAATCAAACCGTGAGTGAGTTCTAAATTTTGGAGCATACGTTCCGAGTCAACTTCTAATCCCGAAATTAATTCTATAATCCTTACTAAACTTCCAGCAGTTAATTGCATTATTTCCGTCAATACTTCCCATTCTGAATGCCACAAACCAACAGAGCGTTCGTGTTCTTGAATCATTGAAACTAACATTGTTGCCACTAAATTCGGAATGCGTTGCGCATTAGCTAAAATAGCTGTTGATGTAACAGGATTTCTTTTATTCGGCATCGTACTCGAACCACCTTTTCCATCTGCTGCACCTTCAAACACTTCGCCCACTTCAGTTTGCATCAGAAGCGCTACATCTTTAGCGATTTTGCCAAGAGATCCAGACAAAACACCCAAAACCGATGCAAATTCGACAAGATTATCGCGTTGTGTGTGCCATGAGTTAGCCGTTTTTAAATTTAATATTTTTGCGAAAGACTTTTTTACGGATTCTGAAATATTTGAGTTCTGATTACCTACTGCACCAGACAATTGAATTATTAGAACGCGGTTTTTTACTTCCTGTAATCGCTCTTTAGTTCGTAAAATACTATCTAACCACAAGGCAGTTTTCAAACCAAAAGTAATCGGTTTAGCTTGTTGCATCAAAGTTCTACCCACCATTACAGTTTGGCGGTGCTTTTTAGTAATTTCTACGAGTTGATTTTCCAATGAAGCAAGTTCTTGTTCCAACCAACCGATAAATTCGTGAATTTGCAAAACAGTTGCTGTATCGACAATATCTTGACTCGTTGCACCCAAATGCACATATTTTGAAGCCGATTCATCAACATCTTTTACACGTTCTGTCAATTGTTTAACCAATGGTATGGCAGCATTGCCACTTAGAACAATATCGAGTTTAAGTTTTTCAATATCTATACACTTTGCCGAACAAACTTTCTCAATCACATCTGCTGCTAATTTGGGAATAATGTCATTTTCAGCTTGCGCTTGAGCCAATGCAGATTCTACACGCAAAAATTGCGCAACTGTTGCTTCGTCAGTGAACAGTGCATTGATGTCTATCGCGTAAAACATGTCTGAATATAAGCTCATACTTCAAAAAATACGGTTTCGTTTTCGCCTTGCATGTGAATGCTAAAATAATAAACTTGCCCTTCTTTTTGCGCAATCAAAGTATTTTTTCTTTCCGATGGAACAGAATTTAAAACTTCATCCTCTTCATTCAACGCTAACTCATCCGAAAAATAAATTCGTGTATAAGAATGAATCAGTTGCCCACGCATAAAAACTATAACGGATAAATAAGGTGCTTGGTTGTTAACCGATTTTGGTTTGACAGTATGGAAGATAAATCTATTTTCTTTGTCAGTTCCCGTTCCAAATCGGCCAAATAATTTATTTTCGCCGTCATTTTGCCAAATTTCGATGAGCGCATCGGGAATGACGACACCTTCACCATCTAAAACTTTACCGACGATAGTAATTACATTGGTTTTTCCGATAGGGTTCACCAAATTATTATCGACTAAACTTCTAAAATCATAACTGTATTGCTCAGGCGTGAGGCTATAAGCAAAAAAAGGACCTACTGTTTGAGAAGGAGTTTGTTGGAACAGCTTTGAGCTTTGGGCTATGAGCTTTGAGCTTTTCATACTATTTTTTATTTTATCTTTTAAGAGAAGAACATATTTTTTACTTATCCAATGGCTCAAAGCTCACAGCTCATTGCTCAAAGCTATAAAGTTTCGAATGGTGTAGCATTATTACCCCGCAAAACAATATCGAATTTGTACGCCAAAGCGAAATTAGGTTCAGTCATTGAAATATCGAAACTTGAAACCAGTAATTTGCGCGCATTTACGGGCACACTTTTAAAAATAGGATCGTATTCGAAAAGTGGGTCGCTTGGAAAATACATTTGAGTGACTAAACGATTGGTAATATTAGCACCAAATAACGATAGGTGAATATGATTCGGTCGCCAAGCATTGTGGTGATTTCCCCAAGGATAAGAGCCGGGTTTAATAGTATAAAATTTATAATTCCCTGCCGTATCTGTCAAACATCTGCCGGCACCCAAAAAATTAGGGTCGAGTGGCGCTGCGTGTTGATCTACTTTATGAACGTAACGACCTGCTGAATTTGCTTGCCAAATTTCAATGAGTGTATTTGGAATAGCTTGCCCGTTTTCATTTAAAACTTTGCCATAAACAATAATCCGCTCACCAATTGGCGCACCATTGACAACTGAGTTTTTTGTTAAATCATTATCAAGTTGGCCCAAATTAAAATCGCCAAAAACCGGTCCTGATAATTCCGAAAGCGATTGTTTCAAAACTATCAGCGGTTTTGTCGGTGAGCGCAGAATTGTTGATTTATAGTCGGGATATAAGTATGCTGGTTGAACTTCTCTATCGAATGTGTTATAAATAATTTTATTCATTGATTTACAAATAAGATTTAGAATAGAATGTGTGCAAAAGTATGAAAAGGAAAATAATCTGAATTGGATTAAAACAAAAATTAATTGCACAATTCAAACATTATGACAATATTTGTATTAGAGACGTTATAATATTACGTCTCTCCACTTGCATTATTTAAACATTTATGAATAAAAATTTGGTAAATTTTAAAGGTCTTTTCGGTGATAATAAACAATTGTCATTAAATGATTTTATTTATTCCGAAGCCCTAGAAATAAGAAGTAAGCTCTACGATTGGGAAATTACAGAACATTTGCACACCGATTTAGTACAAATTTTTATATTTACTGACGGTGAGGGTTTATTAATTTCAGAAAATAAAAAAATTGCGCTTATTACACCATCCGTTTTATTTATTCCTGCAAATACGCTTCATGGTTTTGTTTTTCAATCGAATATTTCAGGTGATGTACTCACGTTTTCTGATGCTTTTCAAGAGAAGACTTTTAATCATTTTCCGCAATTAATACTCGAATTAAATCGGCTCAAACAATTTGAATTTGAAGAAGATAGAACCACTTTTGATGAATTGATTCAATTACAAAAAAGAATTGAGCAAGAATTGACGAAACACAAACCCGAAAAATCGTTAGCTTTACAAGCATTGTTTCAATTATTATTTGTGAATCTCTATCGGATTGGTACTTGCAACACGTTCGGCGAACTTTTAAAGTTTCCCGAAAGTTTACAATCAGACAATAGAACTTTAGCTTATTACCAATCCTTTCAAAAATTGATTAAACAATCGCTGCATGAATCAAAATCGATTAGCAAATATGCCAAAGAGTTAAGCATAAC
>JAYWBA010000200.1:0-4031 GCA_043781915.1 Saprospiraceae bacterium | reverse complement strand
ATGCATAATTTAGTTGATAGTTGTTGATCGAGAGTCCATTTTGCAATCAACCATCAACTAATTTCGCAAAGATAGTTAATAGATATGAGTAATGATAGATGGATTAATAGAAAAAAACATCACTTATCTTTATTGAATTTCCCTCTTCCCACGTACGTGAATTTCCCAGTGAGATGGTTATTTATTGTTTTCATTCCAATAACTGTTTTAATTTCAGCAGATCCAAATTTTTAAAGCGTAGTGTGCCTTCAACTTTTAAAATATTAAAGCGTGCAAAAAGTTCTTCACTATACCATTGTAACTCGCGTGTTTTTTGTACAACTACGGAATGATGATGATTTGAATATGCAAAGTTTTTCATTGCCTCAGCCGATTCCCAAACAGAAAACGTCGCTTGTTCAAATATGGGAATTTCGCCTATACCAACGCCCAATATTTTTTCTTTGAAATTTTCAGTAGATTTTGCTGCCGCTGGCACATAACGCCAAAACAGATATGCTTTCTGGGGTTTAATAGTTGCGCGCGTTATTACAGCAATCGGTTTATTCGTATCAAGTTTTTCTTCACACTTAAAAGGTTGCTGTTTATTCCATTCGCCATGTGAAGTAGCCGTTTTTAAATGAAAAGTAACAAATTCATTCGCTTTTGAAATGTTATTTAAGAAAAGCTTATTTGATTTAAAAAAAACATTTGCAGCATCTTGTGTTTTCCAACTTGCTAACCAAGCATAGGTCGAAAAATCAGGTCTTAAGCTAAAACCATTACCTCCACCCGTGCCTAACATTTTCGAAAATACTAAGTCTGGGCTTACTTTATTATTAAATGCTTTCAAACCCATTTGTTTAAAAGCAAATATTTTAGACGTAAATGTAGTGAAACTAAAAAATGTTATTGTTACATGCGCTGAAATTTCATTCATGGCTTTCTTTTTGCATAATTCCTTAACATAACACTGGAAATAAAGTTCAGTTATAATCCTAGAATATAAAAATCTGATGCTTCGACTTCTTTTAACAAGTCTGATGTTTTTATTTATTTCAGTAGGTTTTGCTCAATCGGGTGAAGCCTTTGCAGAGCGTGCTAAACAAATGGCAAACTCGAAAGATAGAATGAAACTTTACTACAAAGCAGCAGAAGTTAGTTTATTAACTGACCCTAAAAACTCTTCCCAATGGGCAAACATAGCCTACACCTTAGCACTGGATAACGATGACAATAGTTTTGCAGCACGCGCAGCGTATAAAAATGGAGAAGGATATGAAGTAAGAAATCAATTAGAAGATGCACTTATTCGTTTTAATCGCGGAAAAGAAAATGCTGTTCAGGCTAAAGATTACGAATATGCGGTGAAATGTTTAAATAAGATGGCAGATATTTCTCTGCAATTGGGTCGAGCAAAAAAAGCAAAAGAATTTAAACAAGAAGCCGCAGATTGGAAAAATAATTCTACTGAAATTGCAGAATCACCAAACACTACTGCTAAATCACCAAGTGCAAGCAGACCTTCGCCTACGAATATAGCTGAAATGAATGCTATGCGCGATCAGTTCAGAAAACAAACCGAATTATTAGAGCGAGATAGAACTAATTTATACAATGAAGTGAGTTTATTGCGTCAAGAAAAACTCTCTCTGAGCCAATTGATGGCTGAATTACGCAACCGCGAACAGTCACTTTCTGTTCAAACCAAAGATGCGCTTCAAAAATTAGATTTTCAATCGCTTCAGTTAAAAGGACTTCATATTGAAAAGGATGAACTCGATAGATTAGCACAACGCAAACAAGAACTTTTAGAAGCAGTCACTAATGGTGCTAAATTAGATTCTTTGGTTTTTGCTCAAGAACGTCAAGAACAAGATCTTAAATTAGATAAAGTCAAAACAACTCAGAAATTTCTATACGCTTTATTGATTTTAGGTGCAATCATTATTTTACTCGTTTTAAAACGATATGTCGATAATGTTAGGCAAAGAAGAATGCTTATCGATAAAAATAAAACCATAGAGCATGAGCGCCAACGCAGTGAAGAATTGCTCCTCAATATTTTGCCGCACGCTATTTCTAACGAATTAAAAACGGAAGGTTTTGCTCGTGCAAGAAGGTATGAGTTTGCAACGGTTATGTTTATCGATTTTAAAAGTTTTACTAAAATATCAGAACAACTTAGTCCTGAAGAATTGGTTAAGCAACTCGACATGTATTTCAGAGCGTTCGATTTTATTATTGCACAATATAAACTTGAGAAAATAAAAACGATTGGGGATGCCTATATGGTTGCTTCAGGTTTGAGCGACAGAATGTCGTCTCCAACAAATATGGTAAAAGCTGCTATTGAAATTCAGGAATATTTAAACGATACAGCTTTAGATAAAAAAGAATTACACGAGCCTCATTTTGAGGCACGCATCGGTATTCATACCGGACCCGTTGTTGCAGGTGTAGTGGGTGTGAAAAAATTTGCTTACGATATTTGGGGCGATACAGTTAATGTAGCTGCTCGGTTACAAGAAACATGTGAAACGGGTTCAATCAATATTTCAGAAGCTACGTTTAACGAGATAAAGTATTTCTTCCCTTGCACTTATCGCGGCAGATTGAATGCCAAGAACAAAGGCGTGATAGATATGTATTACGTCGACAACAAAAACGCTTTGGCGAGAACCGCCAGTTTTCATAATAAATTTGCTGACGAAATAAATTAGACCAAGATTAAAGGATTTGAGTAGCTGTTTAAACCATTAATCTTGGTCTAACCAACTATATTTTTCAAAGCAGCAACAAAGACATCCAATTCTTCGATGCTTGTATAAACGTGTGGTGTTATTCGCACCCCTTGAACGTTGGCATAATCAATCGCAACAGTCCAGATTTTATATTTTTCTAAAAGGGTTTTAGCTAATTGCGCGGGCGTTAAATTTTTCACCCCCACATTAGCAATGCCACAAGCGCGTTGAGAATCAGTAGGTGTATTGACAATAACACCAGGAATTTGTCGTGCTTTTTTTGTCCAATATTCCTGTAAGAAACGAAGGCGCGCTTCTTTGCGTTGAATGCCAATTTTTTCGTGAAATCGAATGGCATCAGCTATTGTTAAATCGGAATGAACGGGATGCGTACCCGTGTGATTGAGTTTTCGAATGTCGTCGTCGGCAAAACCTTTGTCGGCATACGTTGACCAAATATTTTTAATTTTTTCTTTTTTGACATAAAGCAACCCTTCTCCGAGCGGACAACCCAACCATTTATGCAAACTCGAAGCAAAATAATCGCAACCTAAATCAGTTATTTTAAAATCAATCTGAGCAAAACTGTGTGCACCATCGACAATAACCTCTACTCCATGACTGTGCGCCATATCGCATATTTTCTTAATCGGCAATAAATGTCCAGTAATGTTGATAATATGGCTCACCATGAGCAAGCGCGTTTTGGATGTAATGGCTTTTTCATACATGTTTACAATTTCTTCATCCGATTTGGGATGATTCGGAACAGAAATAATTTTATTTACCATGCCGTATCTCCGTGCTTGTTGTTTGAACATATCGAGCATGGAACCATAATCTTGCTCAGCCATAATAGCTTCATCGCCCGATTTCCAATCAATACCTGAAATAATGGAGTCAATAGATTCGGTAGTATTGCGCGTAATAGCTAATTCCTCAACTGAACAGCCGAGCATAGTTGCCAATTTTTGACGCATCGCAATTTTATCGTCGAATTGTCGTGTTCGCATATAGTAAGAAGCTTCATAATTGATCTCGCGCACATGATCTATAAAATATTTCAAAACTTCTTCGGATTGCATCGAAAAGTAACCGTTTTCCAAATTGATATAATTAGGTTTTAAGCGATATGCTTTGCGAATATCGGTCCAAAAATCTTCGTTTTGAGCAACTTGAGGTAAGGATAAATTTTCAATTTTGGAAATTGATTTTTCAAGTGCTTCGAATGGCATGAGTGAAAATGCTGCTCCAGCGTACGCGATTTTTTTTAGAAAAGTCCGTTTTGAAACCATAGTTAAGGAATAA
>JAYWBA010000199.1:0-4033 GCA_043781915.1 Saprospiraceae bacterium | reverse complement strand
GTTATATAACTTACGGTCCAAGTTTATTCATTGGTGTTATAGCAGCTGTTGTAAGTAATTTTGCTGCTGAGTACTTCAAGAGCGGCAAATTAGATGACACATTGGATGTATTTGCTTGTCATGGCTTAGGTGGTATCACTGGTATGGTCTGTACTGCATTTTTTGCTACTTCTGATTACTGGGCACACGACTCAGCTGGTATTGCATCACACAGCTTGTTAATTATGCAACATGCTATTGGATTATCTATTGTAGTTCCTTTTGCTTTTGGATTATCTTATGCTTTATACAAAATTACCGATTTAATCACACCTTTACGTGTTGATGAAGCATCGGAAAAAGCAGGTTTGGATATTAGCCAACACGACGAATCATTCGTAGAATCGTTTGTAGGTTTCTAAATTTTTTAACAAAACTCGGCAGATACTATTTTTGTCTTAGTATCTGCCGTATTTTTGTTTAAAATTAGAAAAAATGTCTGAAAAAACGCATACACGCCTGAGTGTAAACATTAATAAAATAGCCGTCATCAGAAATTCTCGGGGCGGAAATTTACCCGACCTCATTCAATGCGCGAAAGATATTGAAAAATTTGGTGGGGAAGGTATAACCATTCATCCACGACCTGACGAACGTCACATCAAATTCGATGATGTGTACAATCTCAAAAACATAGTCACTACAGAATTTAATATCGAAGGATATCCAGAAGAACGCTGGCTAAAAACTGTTTTAGATACGCAACCTACACAAGCAACGCTTGTCCCTGATTCGCCCGCTCAACTCACTTCTGATCATGGTTGGGATACAATAAAAAATGCTTCATTTTTAAAAGAAATAATTTCTGCTTTACGTACACGAAATATTCGGGCTTCTATTTTTGTCGATGCCGATAAAAAAATGGTTGAAGGTGCAAAAAATATTGGTGCCGATAGAATAGAACTGTACACTGGAGATTTTGCTAAAGAATTTGCAAAAGGCAAATTTGAGAACGTTATTAAGCATATTGAAGCCATAAAATTGGCAAAAAAATTAGGCTTGGGGGTAAATGCAGGTCACGATTTAAACTTGCAAAATTTACAATTTTACAAATCGCAAGTGATTTATTTAGATGAAGTTTCAATTGGTCACGCACTTATTTCAGACGCTTTATATTACGGTTTGTATGCAACAATTTCAATGTATAAACAATATTTAAAATAAATTTAGCAAAAATTCGCTGAATTTATCGTAATTTTTTAACTATTTGTTAAAATTAGTTTAACATTAGGGAAAGAATTAAAATTATTTTATAGTTTTGTCTTGTATTTTCAAATTATTATTTAGTAACTTAAAATCACATTTGTATGAAAAAACTTTCACTCCTACTGGGAATGTTGTTTTTAGTCGTGAGTGCTGCGTTTGCTCAACGCACTATCACAGGAACAGTATCCGATGATAAAGGTGAAACGCTATTAGGTGCCAGCGTATTAGAGAAAGGCACAACAAACGGAGTAATTACCGACGAAAACGGTAAATTCACACTCAATGTATCGAAAGATGCACAAGCACTTGTAATTAGTTTTGCAGGTTTTACAAACCAAGAAGTTGCTCTTGGAACAGCAACTGATATTACAGTTTCATTAACTTCAGCAGTTTTGCAGGAGATAATTGTAACAGGTACGGGTGTTGGAACTGACCGTCGCAAAGTAGCTGTTGATGTTCAAACCATCACTGCTAAAAATTTACCTGCCGCACCAACAGCCTCTATAGACCAAGCTTTGGTTGGTAAAGTTGCTGGCGCACAAATTAGCTCTGTTAACGGAACACCGGGAGCAAAAGTAAGTATTTTATTACGCGGCGTAAACTCTATCAACCGTGGTACAACACCGATGTACCTTATTGATGGTGTTGAAATGGGCGCAACAGACTTAAACACACTCGATTTAAACTCAATCGAACGCGTAGAAGTTGTTCAAGGTGCTGCTGCTTCATCATTATATGGTGCACAAGGTGCCAATGGTGTTATCCAGATGTTTTCTAAAAAAGGTAAGAAAGATCAACTGAATGTTGATTTCTCTACGAGTTACACTACTAGTGATTATTTAAATATTGGTGGATTAAAAAAAGCTAATCTGCATGGCTTTGTTACTGATGCTAATAATAATGTAGTAAACAGTAAAGGTGTTCCATTAGCACTCGATCCAACTTTAGGTTTGTTTCCACAATCATTGATTTGGAACAGTACCGATCCAACTGTTTTAATCAATAAGCCTTACGATAAAAACTTACAATATTACGATCATTTCGCACAACTTTTAAAGTCTGCTCCAACGATTAATAATTCGTTATTTATTTCTGGCGGTTCTGGTAAAGTTGATTTTGCTTTTGGCGTAGGTAATAACTACCAACAAAGTAATTTACTTGGCAATGGCGATTATAACCGTACAAACGTTACTGCTAACATCGGCATTGAGTTAGTAAAAGGTTTAAAATTCAGAACCATTTCACGTGGTGCTTACACAAATAGCACAATAAATGATGGTGGTGGAAACGGAACCATTTATGCACTCTTTAATACACGACCTTTTGTAGATTATAGCGACAATACAAAACTTCCTGATGGTACTTATCCTGCTTTCTTTGGTGGTTCATCGGGTGTAAATGGCACAAATCCGTTATTTATCAATGAATATTTACACACAACTGATAAAAAACTCGATTTAATTCAAGTATTTAATTTGAACTACCAACCTACAAACTGGTTAGAGTTGGATGCTAAATACGGTTTAAATTTCGTTAATAACGATATTAGAAACCTTTACGATCGTCAAACAGAAAATGTCAATGTTGCAGCAACAGGTTACACGAAATCTGCCTTCAACTCTGGCGATGGTGGAGAAATTGTAAATACAAACGTCAATGCTATTTTCCAAAACCTTTTGACTGGAGCAACTTTGCGATATGGTATTGGTAATTTTGTAAAAGCATCAACTTATGGCGCTTTCGATTATAGAAATCGTACATTTTCTGTTTATCAGACTTATGGCTTGAATTTACCTTTGTATACACCTGTTACAACAGTACAGACTGCGGAACAGCACATCAACACCGATTTTAAAGCCCCATTTATTACGTATGGTTTCTTAGTGGATCAACGTTTTGATTTCGGTGATTACGGCGGGGTATCTGGTGGTCTTCGTTCAGATTATTCTTCTGCTTTTGGATCAGGTTCTACACCATTTACTTTCCCACATGCTAACGCATATTTGCGTTTAACGAGTTTTGATTTCTGGAAAAATTCGGGCTTAGCCAATTTTTTACCTGAAATTAAATTACGCGCAGCGTATGGTAAAGCAGGTATTCAGCCAAATGAGTTCGACCGTTACCAAGTTCTAAATACAAACCCGATTGGTGGTAGTGTTGGATTTATTTTACCTTCTACACAAGCTAATCCAAATTTACAGGTGGAAATTTCAACTGAATTTGAATATGGTGCAGATTTTGGTTTTAAATTAAACAAAGGCAATTGGTTTAATGCGATTACTTTCTCACCAACTTATTGGTCACGCACAACAGATAATGCCATTGGTAATGCAGATGCTGTTCCTTCATCTGGTCTTACCTCAGTGAGAGATAACATTATAGGCTTGAAATCTTCTGGTTTCCAGATGGTGACAAATTTAGCCATTGCTGATACTAAAGATTTTCAATGGGACTTGCGCGCTAACTTTGGTGCTCAATCTTCAACTGTTTCAAGTATCAAAGGTGGATCTATTCTAGTTACGACTTCCGCAGGTAGTACAGGTTATATCATTGAAGCAGGTACAAAAATTGGTCAAATTTATGGTTACTTAGGTTTACACGATGTAAATTCAACGGATGCTAATGGTAAATCTTATATTGCCGAGGCAGATAAAGCCAATTATGTGTTAGCATCAAATGGTTGGGTTGTTAATAAAACAACTAAAGCACCGTACTTTACACCAAACAAATACAGCTTTGGTGACCCGAATCCGACATTCATTATGAACTTCATCAATAGTTTTACCTA
>JAYWBA010000198.1:0-29067 GCA_043781915.1 Saprospiraceae bacterium | reverse complement strand
CTTGAGATTCAGAAATATTTATTAACTGGTCAATAAATAACTTTCGCTCGATCGCTACTTTCTGAATTAGAATTTCAACTTTTCGCATTTTATTGATTTATTATTAAAACATTAGTTACTACTCAGGTACAAAGATTTTCTCTTGAAAGATTAAGTATTCTTCCACTTTTTTTCTGGCAAAAAAAAAGTTCGCAAAAAAGTTGCCTCAAAAAGCCCGCGTAAATTTGAAGTAGACCTAAAAAAGGCGGTTGCGCTCCTAAAGTCGCTCAAAGTCCCGCCTTTTTTTACGGTCTACTTTCAAATTTCGCTATACTTTTAAAAGTTTACCGTTAGTTATTCATTTAACACAATGAAACCAACTTTACCTGAGTGGTTACAAACATTAATTGTTTATGAATGATTAAGATCAATTCTTCCACACCGCACCCACACCGGCTTCCCACAATTTTTTATTCATTTCAGGAATATCTTTTTCCAATATCTCTACTCCCCTACTTTTAAGCGTCGCCCATTCTGCATTCAGTTCTTGCCTTCTATCAAGGGAAGGTTTATTCACACTCGGAATAGCGCTTTCGGTATGATTAATCAGGAACAAATAATTAGCCGTCAGTTTGGCAGGGTAATTATCCGCATCGTCGTACACTTTTGTTTTGCGCTGAATCATATCCTCATCCCATGCCTTCATTTTTTTGGCTAAGGCAGTAGCTTCTGTTTTTAGAGATGCATATTTGGCATCGCTCAATGTTGCTATTAGTGATTCGAGTTGCAATCTTTTTTCATTCATGCTGTTTATCATTCGGTGCATCGTTGTCAACTCCTTTTCCATGCCCGACATGATTTCGTCGTATCCTTTATACGTCGCAGCATCGGTTGGATATAATGGATTTGCCAATATTTCTAACTCGGTTGAATTTTTTTGCTCTCCTGCTTTGAGTAACACCGTGTATTTTCCTGGACTGGCTTTATGCCCTCTAAAACTGCCTTCAATATATACATCGGGCACACCCGGCATCGTAGCGTGACGCATATTCCAAACAAAACGATTCAATCCCTTTGACTTGGGTAATACAGGTTCTGCCGGCGGAGCGCCATCATACTTTTTGTAGGTGCTGTCTTTTTTGGAACTAAAAGTATTCACAATATTGCCTGCAGCGTCTTTTATTTCCATGGTAAGTTTTACGGAATCTTTTAATTCCGGAAGCTGGTAATACATTACCACACCGGTTGAAGGATTAACGCCACGAGATGTGCTTAATCCCGTAAATTCGGGTTTGGTATCATCTAACTCACTGCCACCATTGATTACATAAGCCGACGAAGGATTGAATAATGCAAAAGCAGAATCTTTTTTATATTGGCGTATCAGACTGAGATCATCTAAAACCCAAAACGCCCTGCCCATTGTAGCAGCAATCAAATTGCCTTGGTGAATGCGCAAATCAGTGATGGGACAAATCGGCATATTCAATTGAAATGGCTCCCAGTTTTTTCCGCCATTCCACGATATATAAATCCCTGTTTCTGTTCCGGCATACAACAAATCTTTTCTCGTAGGATCTTCTCTCACTACTCTTGTGAATGCGCCGTCGGGAATACCGTTATTTATTTTCGTCCAAGTTTTACCATAGTCCGTAGATTTATACAAACCCGGCGTTTTTTCGTTAAATTTATACCTCGTGGTAGCAATATACACCGTAGCTTTATCGAATGGCGATACTTCTATGGCATTGATTAAACACTCCTGCAAACCTGCAGGCGTAATATTTTCCCAATGTGCGCAATTATCTTTTGTCACATAAACCAATCCGTCACAACTGCCCGTGTAAATCACACCTTTTTCATGCGGCGATTCCATGATATACGTCAATACGCCATAATTTTCTGCGCCAACGGCTTCGTTTGTATAAGGAACGCCGGGCTTGCCTTGTTTCTCTTTTTCGTTTCTTGTTAAATCAGGCGATGCTTCAGTCCATGTTTTACCCAAATCCGTTGTACGCAAAACATATTGCGATCCATGGTAAAAAACATTCGGTTCATGTTGGCTCCAGATAATCGGCGCATTCCAATCGAAACGGTATTTCATATCTTTCGCATCGCGCGTCATGTACTGAATCGGCGCTGCCATGATGTTAGTAGAAGCCTTTGCTTTTGTATTCAAAACTTCAATAGTGCCTTGGTAACTACCTCCTAAAACTAAGTTTGGATCATCAGGATTGAAAGCGAGAAAAGCACTTTCACCGCCTGCCGAAGCACTCCAATCGCTGTTAGTAATGCCGGCGCTTCCCGGTGCGCGACTTGCAATTTTCACTGAACTGTTATCTTGCTGACCCGCGTAAATATTGTAGGGAAATAAATTATCTACATTGATGCGATAAAACTGTGCTGTTGGTTGATTGTTCTGACTGCTCCATGTTTTTCCGCCATTGATTGTAACAGCAGAACCACCGTCATCAGAAATAACCATGTTGTTTGAATTCGTTGGATTGATCCAAAGGTTATGGTAGTCTCCATGCGTAGCTTCCATCTTTTCCCATGTTTTGCCACCATCAATGGATTTAAATGCTGATGAACTCATGACATACAAGGTGTTGTCGTTATTGGGATCGGGGAAAAGTTCGATATAGTACCAAGCGCGTTGCAATAAATGGTGGTCATTATTTACCTGACTCCAGCTTTTTCCGGCATCATTCGACACATACAAACCGCCTTGATCTTTTTCAGAATCACTTTCAATCAGTGCATATACTCTTTCTGAATTGGAACGGCACACTGCTATAGACATTTTACCCATTTCCTTTGGTAAACCTTCTTTCATTTTCTCCCAATGTTCGCCACCATCTGTTGATTTGTATAAACCGCTGCCGGGTCCGCCGCTAATTACTTGCCATGGTTTACGTCCATGCTCCCACATGGCAGCATACATGATTAATGGATTATTCATATCCATCGATATTTCAGAACAGCCGGTCATTTCATTCACAAATAAAACATTTTTCCAAGTTACGCCGCCGTCAGTTGACTTGTAAATGCCTCTTTCTTTCGATTTACCATACAAAGCGCCTTGCGCTGCCACAAAAACAGTGTTCGGATCCTTCGGATGAATAGCAATGCGCGCAATGTGCTGCGTCAGGTCAAGTCCGAATTTCTTCCATGATTTTCCGGCGTCTGTTGATTTATACACGCCATCGCCATACGATGTCATTACGCCACGCACTGCGTGTTCTCCCATACCTACATACACAATATTCGGATCGCTCTCAGCCACAGACACTGCACCTACGGAACCTGTTTTGAAAAAACCATCGGAAATATTTTTCCATGTCAAACCCATGTCTTCTGTTTTCCAAAGTCCGCCACCAGTGCTGCCTTGGTAATAAACAGCTGAATTACCAACAACGCCTGTTGCGCAATTCGAACGACCGCCCCGAAATGGTCCTATACATCGCCATTTAACGGGTTTAAAATATTTATTGAGATCATTAGTTGATGAATCGCTCTTGACTTGAGCGTTAATCTGGTATTGCAATAATAAAATTGCAATGAGAAAAAGGATTTTTCTTGACATGTTTAGCTATTAAAGTTGGAATTTTAAATATTATTTGTTGAATAAAACAATAGCGTAAAGATAATATTATTTTTAAAAGACTTTACTTAAGGCAGTGAATTTATAATTATTAAAACCACCATCAACTCGGCAATCATATACTCTTAGATAGCGCGCCTTCTTGCAAATATTCAAATTTAATAATCTTGATTGACAAAAATACAAGAAACATCCCGAATTTTATAACATAGGATTTTCTGATAGATTCCCAAGTCCTACGGACTTATAAAAAATAAAAACATCCCGAAAATTACGTGTTGTAGTAATCGGGATGTTTCATGTTTATTTTTAAAACATATTCTACGGTAACGCCAAGAATTTCAGCTACATTTTCAATTGAAAATTTGCCTTACTTTAAGGGTTTAATGATATCTTTAACTCATTTATAAACTTTCCCTCCGAAATGACTCCTTATTCATTATATGTTAGTCTATAAATCTTATTCCCCCAGTCGTCAGAAATTAAAATACCACCCTTTGTATCGTTTACCACGTCAACAGGTCTGCCGAGTAAATCAGAATTTTTATCTAAAAACTTTACAAGGGCTTGTTCGCCATAAGGTTTACCATCTTCGAACATCACATGCGTTATTTGATAACCACCCTTTTCACTTTTGTTCCATGAACCATGATACGCTACAATAGCATCGTTCATAAAGGTAGATGGAAATTTATTGCCTGTATAAAAACACATCGCATTAGGCGCCCAGTGCGCGCCAGTAGCCCATTCGGGTGCAATGGTTTTAGCAGCTAATTTCACAATATCCGGTCTATCCATAAATTCATAGCGCGGTAATTTATTGCCCGTAATATATGGGTGTCCGTAATAACCGCCTTCAACGTATTTATTCATTTCACAAGGCGGGTTATTATCAGTGATTGGCTGCGAGCCATCCCCTAATTTTTTTTCCATCACACCTCCAAACCAATCGCTGCCGTGATCCATTCCCCAAATTTCAGAAGTACCGGGGCGAACAACTAATTTTTCGGTATTCCGCAAACCACCACAAAATAATTTTTTGTCTGAGCCATCCAATGCAAACGACCAAATTTTTAGGCGTTCAGTCTCTGTGTCGTCGTCTATATTTCCACTGCAACCAATCGAAGTATAGATTCTTTTATCCTTAATAAGCAACGATCTCCACCAATGTCCACCTTCTTTGGGCAATTTTCCATCGGCAATCACAGTTACAGTTTCATCGGCAATACCATCGTTATTTGTATCGCGCGATTTAAAAATAGCACCCGTTTCGGAATACCACAACCAACCATCCACCCATTGCATGGCATGAACAGTTTTGTGACCCGTTATGAAATTTGCAACAGTTTCGAAATAGCCATCACCGTCCGCATCGCGCAAAGCTTTAATTTCCCCTTTCCCAGGAAATGAAACGAAAAGTGTACCTGTTTCGTTCAAAAGCATGAAACGCGGGTTTTTTAAATCGGATTGAACAACTTCGAGTTTAAAATTTTTTCTTACCCAGATATTCGGATCAGGGCTAACAGATTTTTGTGCTTGACAAGCAGAGTTTGTAGTGAATACAATAAAAAAAATAACAATACGAATAAAAACATGATTCATAATAGAAAAATTGAAGCGGCAAGATAGAAAATTTGAAACTAAAATTAAATTTTTGAGTAATTGTAAAATAAAATAAATGTATTAAATGGCTTTTTTGTTTAAAATATTATAAACTAAGTTTCGTTTAACAATAAGTTTTATAATCTCTTGTATATTTGTAAAAAAATTGAATTTTCACTAATGAATAAGTATTTTCGCTTTTTAGTTGTCGCTTTCGTAATTACTGCATGTACTTCGGTAGTTATGTCATCTTGCACACGCGGTTACGGTTGTCCGTATAAAACACAAGTGTCTTCAAAAAAATAATTTTTCACGCTAAATTTTTATAGATCATCATCAACATGATTGATTGGAGTCCCATTACCTCTACTGAACAACTTGATGCCATTACCAATAAGGAAAATTCCTTCTTCATTTTTAAGCATTCAACAACTTGTTCTATTTCTGCCATGGCTAAAGCGCGTTTCGAACGCGATTGGAATGAAAGCCTCATCGACGCAAAACCTTATTTACTCGATTTATTGAGATACAGAACTGTTTCAAGCGCCATTTCCGAAAAATTTTGTGTTTACCACGAGTCACCACAACTTCTACTCATCAACAATAAAGAATGTATCTATGATGCCTCGCATCTCGATATAAGTTTTGGTGAATTGATCGAAAATGCGCACGTTGCCAAGTGAATACGCTTATCATCACTGCCGACGGTTCTCATTCAATAGCTTCTGATACTTTCAATGAAACTTATCATTCTGTCAATGGTGCTTTGAATGAATCAAGGCATGTTTTTATTGAAGCTGGTTTAAATTATTTAATCGGGCAAGGAAGAAAAGGTGTTTCTATTTTAGAAATTGGTTTCGGTACGGGTTTAAACGCGTATTTAACGCTCATTGAAGCCGAGAATCAAAATTTAAAAGTCCAATATTGCGGCATTGATGCCTATCCTATTCAATCAAATATTTGGAAACAGCTCAATTATCCTGAAATTTTAAATTATTCACCCGAGTTATTTTATCTACTCCACGCACAACTACCTTCAACGCATTTTAAAGTGATTACTCCAAACTTTTCCTTTTCAAAAATTATTGCCAAAATAGAAGCTATTGACATTTCTGATTCATTCGATTTAATTTATTTTGATGCTTTCGCACCCACAACACAGCCTGAACTTTGGGATGAATCAGTGCTTCAAAAACTATACAATAGCTTAAATAGCGGCGGCATTTTAGTCACTTATTGCGCAAAAGGCAGTTTTAAGCGCGCGTTAAAATCTGTTGGTTTTATGGATGAAAGGTTGCCCGGTGCGGCGGGTAAACGGGAAATGACTAGGGCGATTCGTATTTAAATCCAAGAACAACTCTACTTTAGATATTATTAAGCAAATCCAAAAAATAATGAAAGAATAGTCGTAAAAATATTTTTATTTTAGCCTAATTTTCTTCACGTTTGCAGTAAATTTTAATCATACAAGCGATAAACTAATGCCCAACTCTTTTTTTTCTCATCTTGAATGTTCAGAGTGTTCAACTATATTCAGTAAATCAGATATTCAAACCTTCTGCACGCAATGCAATGCCCCACTCAGTGCGAAATATTCAATACCAACTAAGGGTTTAAAGAAATCAGTCCTTAAAAATCGCGAAAAAAGCATGTGGCGCTATCGTGAAATGTTACCAATAGAAAACCCAGAGCATATTATTTCTTTAGGAGAAGGATTTTCGCCGCTTTTAAAAATAAGGGATTTGGGATCTTCCCTTTTACTTTCTAATTTATATATAAAAGATGAATCGGGGAATCCAACCGGTTCATTCAAAGCGCGTGGGTTAAGTATGGCTGTTTCAAAAGCCAAAGAATTCGGTATTAGCAAAGTTGCTA
Organism: Saprospiraceae bacterium; assembly: GCA_043781915.1. Taxonomy (GTDB): domain Bacteria; phylum Bacteroidota; class Bacteroidia; order Chitinophagales; family Saprospiraceae; genus JAAFJT01. The sequence continues at coordinate 22,007 of JAYWBA010000198.1, read as the reverse complement.
TTCCAACAGCGGGTAATGCCGGAAGTGCTATGAGCGCTTATGCTGCAAAAGCTAAATTAGAAGCGCATGTGTTTATGCCGATTGTAACACCCTCAGTTTTTAAAATGGATTGCAATTATTTTGGTGCGCATTTAACATTCGTAAAAGGTTCTATTCGTGATTGTGGCATTGAAATGAATCGCCAAAATACGGGAAAAGAGTGGTTTGATCTATCAACTTTGAAAGAGCCATATCGTTTGGAGGGAAAAAAAACGATGGGGTATGAAATTGCTGAGCAAATGAATTGGCAACTACCTGACGTCATTTTGTATCCGGCTGGTGGTGGTACGGGACTCATCGGAATTTGGAAAGCCTTTCATGAAATGTTAGATCTCGGTTGGATAACATCCATACCAACTCGAATGGTATGTGTACAAGCAGAAGGTTGTTCTCCCATTGTTGATGCTGTAGAACTTGGTTTAGATTATGGAAAAACTATAGAAAATCCTGAAGAAACAATCGCAAATGGTTTACGCGTACCTTCGCCTTTCGGTCACAAGTGGATGTTGCGTGTTATTAAACAAAGCAAAGGTACAGCCATTAGAATCAGTGATGATGAAATGCAGAAAGGGGTTCAAGAAATTGCGCAATCAGAAGGTTTATTTGTTGCACCTGAAGGGGCGGCTACATGGATGGCTTTAAAAAAACTTTTGAGTCAAGGATGGCTAAAACCAACTGAAAAAATTGTTTTACTCAATACGGGCTCAGCTTATAAATATCTTGAAAATTTAATTTGATAAGAAACTATTTATTTTTTATCCTGCCAGATGCTGGCTTCGGAATAGCATAACTTTGTTGAAGACTTAGGTTTAGTATTGTGTCGTCTTTGACAACCACTTAAAAATATTTTTTAATAAAAAAGGCAATGATTGTAACTATTTCCACGATTTCTTGATATGCCTTACCAATAATCAAAGTTCGAAAAAAATTTTCTTCCTAATTCTTGATTACTAAAACCAAATCTAATCACTTCTACTGACCTTCTTTTTCATCAAAAAAGTTGCACTTCTAATTTGAACCTAAGATTTATCTGAGCAGCGGCTAAAAACGAGACTTGAACGTGTTATTTTCAGGTCGAATATTTCATGAACACCAGACCAGTTATTCTGACGAAGCATAAAATTAGACTTTTATTGTAACAATTCATTGTTTATCGGCGTAAATTATGAAAATTCACTTTTAGCTTTTATGTCAGACGAAAAACAAATTCTCGGTGTAGGTTCTCGCGTAAAACATCCTGCTTATGGCGATGGCGTTATTATTAGGTTGCATTTAAAAGCGTATGATGTTTGTTTCTTTACGTATGGCGTAAAAGCCGTTGGTAAAGATTTTACAACCTGGGAAATTATTGAAGCCTTACCCGCAGAAGAAGGCGTCACATTTACGGATGCAGAAAAATCGCTGATGCGCATACTCAGAACTTGGAGCGATGTGAATGAAGTTGTACCAATGAACGACAAATGGAAAGATGGTTTGATGATTTTAAAACCCAAAGATGATAGCTATAAATCGCACGAATTTCCGATTGATTCTTTTTTCCATAAAATAGTTATGACGCGCGATAGATTGCGCGTTATGGAGCAACGCATCAATGCGAGCGCACTGACCGACGAAGAAAAAGTGAATTTGCAACAATACATTACGCGCATTTATGGAAGTTTGACTTCTTTCAATGTACTTTTCAAAAATAAAGAGGATAATTTTGTTGGACAAAAAGGAGAATAAACAATGGTTAATGGTTAATGGTTAATGGTTAATGGTTAATGGTTAATGGTTAATGGTTAATGGTTAATGGTTAATGGTTAATTTATAAGCAGAATCAAAAAATTAACCATTAACCATTATTAAATTAACCATTATAAAGATGCCTAAAGGAATAAAAAAAGAAAATCTGCCAAAAAAAATTTGTGCAACATGCAATAAGCCATTTACTTGGCGCAAAAAATGGGAGAAAAATTGGGACGATGTCAAATATTGTAGTGATCGGTGCAGAAATGATTCAAAAAAGAAAGCACATTGATTTAAATTTTTTCAACAGCTTCGAAAAAAGCTCCTAATTTAAATTCGTCTAATTTTCCATTCGACCTGACTGAACTACACAGATCAAATCCAAATGGATTAACTTCATCGTTCGCTTGTTTTACGTTCTCAGCATTAATTCCACCAGCTAAAAAAACTGGAGCTTTAGAAAGCTCGCAAATTTTCCTACTCAATGCCCAATTGTGCGTTATACCAGTTCCTCCTAATATTTTCACATCTAAATTTGGATTACCACTATCGAGCAAAAGTGCATCGACATATTCAGATATTACAAGTGCATCTTCTACACTGTGTTCATCTAAAACATGAATAACTTGTACTAATTTTACGGTTGGTAATTTTTTTTTCAGTATTTTGTAAGTTTCAAAATCAACAGCATCAACTAATTGAATCGTGTTGGAGTTAATTTTTTTATGTTGAGATATTATTCCTCCTGCATTAATTCTACTGGTTAATAAGAAAGAACTGATAGGTGGAGGAATAGTTTTAATAATTTCAGTGATGAGCCTATCTGAAATGACCCCAGGTCCACTGGGCATATTTGAAACCAAGCCCAAAGCATCAGCGCCGAATTTAATCGCTAATTTTGATTCCAGAATGCTACTGATGCAGCATATTTTAATTCTCTTTCGCATTTTTAGTTTTTTAAAACTGATAATGTTTATACGCAAATTTATATTCCGAATTCAATAATTAAACTATTAAATTAAACAACCTTGTTAAAGTCGTTTAATTTTGCAATTTAATTGCGCTTTTTAATTGGTATGATTAAACAACTATACTTCACTATATCTTTCGTTTTTTTATTTTTCAGCTTTTCTTTTGCTCAGCGTACTATAGGAGGAATAGTAACGGATGCCGAAACTAAAGAGGCACTCATAGGCGCTTCGATTGTTGCGAAAGGCTCAAATCTGGCTGCTATAACAGACTTAAATGGCGCTTTTAATTTCAATAATGTACCAACTGATGTTAAGTATCTTGAAATTTCTTTTGTTGGATATACGACTTTTAGACTCGAATTAACATCGAGTTCAACTTATGGAATTGAGCTCTTAAGTGGTACCGATTTAGACAATGTTGTCGTAATCGGCTCGCGAAATCAATCGCGCACAAAACTCCAAACAGCCGTACCCGTTGATGTAATTGCTATAAAAGATATTGTCAATAATATTGGGCAAGTTGACTTAAATCAAATTCTGACCTATCTCACACCATCATTTCAGTCCACCCGACAAACAATTTCAGATGGAACAGATCATATTGACCCTGCACAATTGCGTGGATTAGGTCCCGATCAAGTTTTGGTTTTAGTGAATGGCAAACGCAGACATCAATACGCTTTGGTTAATGTGAATGGTACAATCAATCGAGGGACAGTTGGTACAGATTTAAACGCCATACCTGCAAGTTGTATTGATAGGATTGAAATTTTACGCGATGGAGCAGCGGCACAGTATGGCTCTGATGCCATTGCAGGCGTTATAAATATCGTTATGAAACACAATTTAGGTTTGACAGCCAATGTGAGCTATGGTGTTAATGCTACGAGTTATGAAAAATATTATGCTATCAATCGCATAAACCCAAGCATATCACTTTCACCCAATAACGATTATGCAGATATTGTTGATGGCAATACTTATCACGCCGGCTTAAATTATGGTATTCCTATTGGCAATAAAGGTTATTTAAATATCACAGGAGAATACACAAATCGCGGACAAACAAATCGGTCAGGAATATATACTGGTCAAATTTGGCCTAATGTTTATGGCTTTGATAAAAGCGACTCAATAAATACAGCCAAAGGATTAACACGCGATTCTTTCGCAATGCGCATCGGCAACTCAAAAATTCAAGGCGGCGGTGCAACGTTTAATCTGTGTATTCCGTTCAGTACCGATTTTGAATTTTATGCATTTGGTGGCTACAATAAAAAATTGGGTGAATCAGCGGGGGTTTATCGTTATCCAAGTGCCATTCCAGCTTTTATTCGATCAAAAGTATTAGCGCAATACCCGACTGGATTTTTACCTTTAATAAATACAACCGATGTCGATTTAAATAATGTAATTGGTGTGCGAGGTAAAATAAACGATTGGTCAATCGATTTAAGTCAGAATTATGGGCAAAATAGTTTCGATTTTAATATCTCAAATTCGGTAAACTATTCTGCCGTTGCAGACACGAGTAAGGGCGCATTGCAAAACGCCCCTACCTTTCAAACGCAATTCGATGCAGGTGGAATGAAATTTACGCAATACACTTCTAATTTGGATATCAGTAAAAAACATGACATTCTTACTGGTTTAAATACAGCTTTTGGTGCAGAATTCAGGGTAGATGGTTATGATATTAGACAAGGAGAAGAAGCGAGTTACTCGAATTACAATCTAAAATCGGGCGTAGCGGCGGGTTCACAAGTGTATTCAGGTTTTTTACCACAAAATGCCGTCTCAAAAACGCGCAGCAGTTTTGCTATTTATAGCGACAACGAACTTGATATTTCAAAAAAATGGCTAATTGCTGGTGCTCTTCGCTTTGAAAATTATTCCGACTTTGGTTCTACACTCAACTGGAAATTGGCTACGCGTTACAGTTTGAACGATTGGTTATCAGTTCGCGCATCAGCAAGTACTGGTTTTAGAGCGCCGTCGCAACAACAAAAATATTTTGCGAAAACAAGTACACTTTTTATTGGCAGCAGTACAACGCCCACTGAAGTTGGCACGCTCACGAACGATAGCAAAGCGGCACAAGTTCTTGGCATACCAGCTTTAAAAAAAGAAACTTCTTTGAGTTTGGCATTTGGAATCACTGCAAGACCTACGAATAATTTAGAAATAACTTTAGACGTTTACAAAGTAAAAGTTAACGATAGAATAGTTTTAACCAATAATTTTAGCGCTTCTTTTTTTACAGACCCCATTTTAAAAGATCAATTATTACAATCAGGTGCTCAAGTAGTCAATTTCTTTACAAATGCAATTAACACAATTGCAACGGGTGTTGAAGCCGTAGTAAATTATGAATTTAAAGTGGGTGAAGGAAAATTAAGGACAACTTTAGCGGGAAGTTTCATCAATAATGAAGTTGAAAAAGATGCAAATGGCACTGTACTCTTAAAAGCCTCTGATATTTTGACCAAAAATAACCAATTGCCGTATTATTTTAATCGCGAAGATCAAAGTAGAATGGAAGTTGCTTTGCCAAAAGATAAAATAAGCCTCATGTTAAATTACAATATTGGAAAGTTTAATGCCATGCTAAGAGCAACCCGGTTCGGTTCAGTCTCATATTTAGATTCTTATTACGATGCAACTTCAAACACTTATTTAAACCCAAACGCAGCATCGAGTTGGGCAAAAAATGCTTTTAATAATAATGCTGTTGAAACTTTAGACCAATTTTTTTCTCCAAAAACAACTACCGATGTTACTGTTGGGTATAAATTGTTAAAAGCGTTTACACTTACACTTGGAGCAAATAATCTTTTCGATGTTTATCCCGATATTAATGCCAACAGTGCAAACATGAGTGCTGGTAGATTCGTTTATTCACGCCGAGTTCAACAAATGGGATTTAATGGCAGATATGTTTTTGCGCGATTGGCGTTTAAATTATAGTTGACAGAGTTTGAATCGCGGATTACACGGATTAAAGGAATTTTTACAGATAGGTCAAAACATGGTATCTATAATTTTCTGCGCAATCTGTGCAATCCGCGATTCAGACAACTATCAACGAACAACTGTCAACTAAATCTATGATTCATCAACTCAAATATTCTGAATACAAGCCCCAACTCATTAAGTTGCCTGTAATTTTTATTCTTGAAGATGTAAGCAGTTACGATAACGTGGGTTTAATTTTCAGAAGTAGCGATGCTTTTGGTGTGAGCAAATTATTTTTAACGGGCAAAACCCCGAGTCCACCACATAAACTCATTGGGCGATATTCAGGCGGTTGCGACAAACACATTCCTTTTGAATATTTCGAAAACACCATTGAAGCCATTGGTTCTCTAAAAAACGACGGTTATTTTATAGGCGCGCTTGAAATAACTAATAAAAGTGTCAACATCAGATCAAAAAACTTTTCAAATATTCCTAAATTGGCTATACTTGTAGGTTCTGAGCGCGTAGGTGTAAAACCCGAAACACTCAAGGCATGTGATGAAACATTTCATATTGAATCTTTAGGGTTTGGCTTATCTGTTAATGTTGCTATAGCAGCAAGTATTTGTATGTTTGAGATTGCAGAACAAATGAAAGTTAAAAGTGAAGAATGAAAAGTGAAAAGTTTCGCACTTCAGATTTCACTTTTCATTATTCACTTTTTACTTTTCACTTTTAAGATGTATATTAAAATCTATTTTCTCGTGGCATTTTTTTCGTGGTTGAGTACTTTATTCGGATTTGGTGCAAATGCCCCATCCAATCTTTCAATAGATTTAGCCAATACCAATTGGAAATTCAAAACGGGAGACAATAAAATATGGTCGATAGCAACATTTGACGATGCGGCTTGGCAAAATATTAAAGTAGGTAATCCATGGGAGTCTGAGATTAGTCCAGAATTTGATGGCATTGCCTGGTATAGAACTTCAGTAACTATTCCTAAAAATTGGAAGCGGGCTGTTCGCAGATCAGATACTCTAACGGTTAAACTTGGAAAAATTGACGACGCAGATGAGACATTTTTCAACGGTATTCAAATTGGTGCATCTGGAAAATTCCCACCTGAGAATATTACAGCTTACGATGAAGACAGAGAATATTTTATTCCGGCTTATTTAATAAAATACGATTTACCAAATACATTGGCAGTCCGTGTCGCCGATTGGGGTGGAAATGGCGGTATGTATGCTGGTGAATATACAATTACGCCTTCTACATGGTGTAATAAAACTAAAATCGAACTGGTTTGTAGTGCTGCCAATTATAGTTTCACTAAAGACTCTCCTGTTCAGTGGTCAATAAATATTAAAAATAACAGTCGAGATGATATTGCTGGGATCTTAACAATTGAAGTTACAACCTATTCAGGTTTAAAAGTGGCGACACAAACAAAAAATGTTCAAATTTTAGCTAAAAAAGATTTAAAACTTGATAATTTAGATTTTGGAACTTTGCCTCCCGATTTTTATCACATTTCAGTCAAATTGCGAGATTTAAATGGTTTAGAAGCCAAAGATAAATCAGGATTTGCTGTTGCACCCGATTCTTTACAAAACCCTACCCATATTCCAGCCGATTTTCTAAATTTTTGGCAACAAGCACGTGCTGATTTAGATTCTGTAGCACCCGATTATAAATTAACCATCAATAAAAAATTTTCAACCGATTCAGTAGATGTTTATGATGTTGAGATGCGTTCGCTCGGAAATGTGCGCGTAAGTGGTTATTATGCTCAGCCAAAAAATAAAACGAATTTACCAGCTATTTTGCACGTTCAAGGCTATTCGTCGGTGATGATGCCGAGTGGATTGAGAGAAGATGTTGCACAGTTTTTTCTCAATATTCGTGGACATGGCAACAGTAAAAAAGATGTCAATCCAGGTTTTCCAGGATACTTGCTCAATGGTTTAGATTCAGCCCAAAACTATATTTATCGCGGTGCTTACATGGATTGTATTCGCGCTGTCGATTTTATTTGTTCGCGTGCTGAAGTTGATACTAATCGTATTGCAGTTATGGGCGGAAGTCAAGGTGGTGCATTGAGTTTTGCTACGTCTGCTTTAGATAAACGCATCAAATTGTGCGCACCTGATGTGCCTTTTCTCTCCAATTTCAGACTGTATTTCCAAATTGCTAATTGGCCCGCTAATGAATTTAAGCCCTACGCGATGATGCGATTTAAGTCGATGGAAAAACTACTTTCTTTGCTCGATTATTTTGATGTTTCGCATTTTACGCCACTCATTACTTGTCCCGTTATCATGGGAGTAGGCTTGTACGACGATATTTGTCCGCCCGCCATCAATTTTTCAGCATATAATAATTTAGCTTCAACAGAGAAAGAATATGTTCTTTATCCGAAATCTGGACATGGATTACCCTCTGAACAATATAATGTTAAAATTAATTGGATACTAAAACACTTCTCTTTTAATGAAGGATTTAAGGAATTAAAGAATTAAGGAATTATCTTTGTTGTTCTTACTCACGGCTTTAATTCTTTCATTCCTTAATTCTTTCATTCCTTAATTCTTTCATTCCTTAATTGAAAAATGCTCCTTTCGAATTAAATGCCGATTTCCAATACGCGCTCAACGTTTTAGAGAAAACACTCGATTCAGTTTTTTTGACGGGAAGAGCAGGAACAGGTAAATCAACGTTGCTCAGTTTATTTCGACTCACTTCGCGTAAACAATGCGTTGTTTTAGCACCAACGGGTGTGGCTGCACTCAATGTTCAGGGTCAAACAATCCATTCTTTTTTTGGATTTCCAGGAAAATTTATTACACCCGCCGATATACGTATCAGACGCGATAAAGCTGCGACAATGCGAAAAATTGAAACACTCATTATTGATGAAGTTTCGATGGTACGCGCTGATATCATCGATTGTATTGATTATGCCCTGCGTACTGCCAGAAGTATAAACAAACCTTTCGGAGGCGTACAAATGATTTTTATTGGCGATTTATTTCAGTTACCACCCATCGTTTCTACGCCAGAAGAAAAAGTATTTTTTCAACAGCAATACGAATCACCCCATTTTTTTTCAGCTAAAGTATTTAAACAGGGTTTTAAATACGAAATGATTGAGTTAAAAAAAGTATATCGTCAATCAGAGCGGCATTTTGTTCGATTACTCGATGCCGTTCGAGAAGGTGAAATTGATTACGATGATTTGGAAACACTCAATGAACGCTATATTGGCGACGATAAATTAGCTACTAATGCAAATTATATTACGCTTTCTGCCAGAAATAATCTGGTTGATGAAATTAACAATCAAGAACTCAATCGACTTACTACACCCGAATATAGGTTTTCAGCTCAAATTACAGGCACTTTCGATCCAAAACAAGTACAAGCTGAACCTATCATTACTTTAAAATGCGGTGCGCAAGTAATGTTTGTAAAAAACGATAATGTTAAACGCGAGTATGTTAACGGTAGCATTGGCAAAATTGTAGAGCTTTCGCAGGATAGAATTTTAGTTTCGTTGGAAGATATGAACGAAAAAAAAACACTTGTAGAAGTTGAAAAACAAAAATGGGAAGTTTTGCATTACCGTATTTCGAGCGATGGCGAGAAAATAGAAACTGAAACAGTCGGAACGTTTCAACAATATCCGTTGCGATTAGCTTGGGCGATAACGATACATAAAAGTCAAGGCAAAACCTTTGATCGCGTTTTTATTGATTTAGGTGCAGGTGCTTTTGAAACAGGGCAAACGTATGTAGCACTGAGTCGGTGTAGAACGCTTAATGGTATTATACTTAAACGCAAATTATTACCAACCGATATCCGTATTGACGAACGCGTTGTGGAATACTATCAATATCTAAGAAGGCATCTAAATTGAAAATTATTTAATCTTCATTCCTACCGAAATTTCTTTTAAAATCTACTTCCAAGGTGTGTCGTCGCGCATAATATGTTTTGTTCGACAAAAATTTAACTCAAAGTTGTAAGTACAAAGACAAATTCATAACTATTTTTACGCTATGGGCTACTTACAGTGTTTCACTTTAAAAAATCGCGCCATTTGGCAACCCGATATGTACCATGGTTGGGGTCGTTCGCGCAGTTATTTTGAAGGTTGGTATTTTAAAATCGTCGATGCGACCGAAAAATACGCTTTTGCTTTCATTCCTGGCATTTCGATGGATGCGGCTGGACTACAACACGCATTTATTCAAGTTTTAGATGGAAAGAAATGCCAATCGGAGTATATTCGGTTCGATGCCAATATGTTTATTCCATCAGAAAAAAAGTTTGAATTAGAAATTGGTGAAAACTTCTTTTCAAACGATTTCATAAAATTGAATTTACCAACTATAAAAGGTGAATTACATTTCGAAAATAAAATACCTTGGCCTAAAATGTTAGGTGCGCCAGGCATTATGGGTTGGTACGGATTTATGCCATTTATGGAGTGTTATCATGGCATTGTGAGTTTAAACCACAATTTGGTTGGAAAATTGAACATACATGGCGAAGAAATTGATTTCACTAACGGTAGAGGTTATATCGAAAAAGATTGGGGAGTTTCGTTTCCAAGTGCTTGGATTTGGTTGCAAAGCAATCATTTTCACAATCATTTAAACAATACGCCAATTTCACTCATCGCTTCTGTCGCGCGCATTCCTTGGCTCGGAACAACTTTTAATGGATTCATCGTTGGGTTTTGGTTCGAGGGCAAATTATATAAATTCGCAACTTACACAGGCGCTAAAACCAAAATTCAAATGCACGACAATAAAATCGATTTAGAATTTTCTGATAGACGCCACACCCTACAAATTTCGGCTATAAAAGCAGGGACAGGTGAACTCGTTTCACCCATAAAAGGCGAAATGACGGGAAAAGTTTCAGAAAGTTTGCAATCTGAATTACACATCAAATTTTTTGAAAAAAATAAACTTATCTATGAAGGTACAGGGAGAAATGCAGGATTAGAAGCGGCGGGAGAAGTAGATAAATTAAGGAGTGAAGGAATTAAAGAATGAAAAATAAGGGGCATTCTTTAATTCCTTCACTCCTTAATTCCTTAATTTTTAAAAACGAGATACATACCCAAAATGTGTTTTAATTCTGCCAAAATCAAAATCTGTATCCTGAAATTTGCCAACGCCGAAAGTGACACTGAATATGCCCGCTTTCGAATCAATATGTGCACCCAAACCTATACCTGTTGCAAAATAGGTTGAATTACTTACGCGCGAATTATTTCTATACGCGCCAAAATCGCAAAAACCCATGAGGTACGTGTTTTTTCCTGTCAATAATCGGGCTTCTAACGTATTCAAAGCAAATTGTGTGGCAAATAAACTTTCTTCATCGAATCCGCGCTGCAATTTATTGCCGCCGAGGCGATACAATTCAGAAGTTCCCCATTGATTTGTTCCTAAAAGCGCAGCCGCATCGAGTTGCCATTTCAAAGTTGCGCGGTGGGCAATAGGCAAATAATATTCGGTATGAATTTCTGGTCTGAGTATAGTAGTTTTCTGAGTAACGGTATCGTATAAGCTTTTAAATGTAAATTTGGTATCGGCTGTGTCTCGTAATCGCAAAATATCCGCATTTTTTGAAACGGTGCGTTGACCTAATCCTACTTTAAAATTGACGAGAAATCCTTTATAAGGATTAAGTGCATAATCTAATTTCCTAAAATCGTAAATAAAATTGACGAATGCGTTGGTTACATCGAGATTTTGTGGCAATTGGCGTGTTCTTAAAACAGTTGCTGTATCAATAATTAAATTCGAAGCAGAAAAGATATTTCCTTGCAATTCGACTTTTGAATAAAAATCGAGTTGAGAAACCACGCCTAATTTTGCGTTGGTTTCAATATAAGCAGAATCGCGTTTGTATAAATTGAAAGCTGCGTTAAACCCAAAGGGCAAATTTGGGATAGAAGGCAATTCAACACTCAATTGTAAATGTGGACTTTCGGCACGCAAATTATCGAATCGGGCTGATACGCTCTCACCCCAATTCCAATAATTAAACATATCGAATTGCGCATCTACGGTAATTTGGAATTGTGTAGAGCCATCTAAAGCAGTAATAGGTTGAACTCCGATGAGACCTGAAAAACGCAAATCATGCTTATTTTCTAAATAGTATTGAATGTTTGCTCTGCCTGTTTCAAAAAAATCGATAGACGTTGGCTTTATTTCTTTAGAATATCCAGCAGAATTAATCCGTTCACTAATATTTTTTATCAAATCTTGATTAAAAGGGCTTCTTTTTTTTAAAGGCGAAACTATTTTTTTTAGCGGAAGACTAGGTTCTCCCATATTTTTAAAATAAACGCTATCGAGAATAAAAGACTTATTTGGTTCAATATTTGCCGAAAAAATAAGCGAATCTGAAGCCAATTTATTTTGATTGATTTGTATGGATGCAAACGGGTAGCCGTTATTATTGTACCAAGCAAGTATGCGTTTTTCAAAAGGAAAAATTTCTGCAGTGTTCAATAAAACTAAACTATCCTCTCTGAAAGTAATTTTTTCTTCAAGGGCGCATTTAGGGTTTAAATTTTTGAATGCTACAAAAACATTTTTTATTTTTTTTCCAAGATGAATTTTAGCAAAAAGCCCCCCTTTCATCCCCCCAAATTGGGGGGAAAGAGGGAGGATAGAAAATGAATCGCAAGAAATTTCTAAAAAATTTATCTTTCGTGCATCATAAATAAAATTTTTCAAAAACGTTTTTGCAGAAACTGAATCTGTAAAATTTTCTTTTTTTAAATTCTTAAACCCCCGTTGAGAAAAAAATAAAACTGAATCAGAAGGAGTTTCAAAGGTAAAATGAAATGCGTATTGAGCGTTTAATTTAAGAGAAGATAAACAGATTAAGGTGAATAGTGAAAAATGAAATGTAATCCTTCCAAGTAGGGATAATTTTTCACTTTTCACTATTAACTTTTCACTTTTTAAGTTCATTTAAACATTTTTCAACATTCACATAAATGCGTTGCGCTGCACCTCTTGATGAAACTTTCTCAAATTTATTGCCCGTTACCGTCTCATACAAGTTAATATAACGTTCAGAAATTTGTTTCACCCAAGCTGTTGTCATCTCAGGGATTGTCTGACCTTCTAAACCTTGAAAATTATTTTCTATTAACCATTCTCTTACAAACTCTTTAGAGAGTTGTTTTGGTTTTTTTCCAGATTTTATCAAATCTTCAAAACCTTCTGAGTAATAATAGCGTGAAGAATCGGGCGTATGCACTTCGTCAATTAAAATAATTTTATGATTGTGCAAACCAAACTCGTACTTTGTATCAACGAGAATGAGTCCTCTTTTTGCTGCCATTTCAGTACCGCGTTGAAACAAGGCGTGTGTATAGTTTTCAAGTTGTTCGTATTGTTCAGGTGTTGCTAAACCTCGCGTTAAAATTTCTTCTTTCGAAATATCTTCATCGTGTCCGACATCGCTTTTTGTAGACGGCGTAATGATGGGGGTTTCAAATTTCTGGTTTTCAATCATTCCATCAGGCAAATTAACACCGCATAATATACGTTTTCCACTTTTATATGTTCTCCAAGCATGACCCGTTAAATAGCCGCGAATTACCATTTCTATTTTAAAGGGTTCGCAATTATAACCTATTGAAACATTGTTGTCTGGTACAGCTAAAAGCCAATTTGGGCAAACATCACGGGTAGCTTTCAAAAAATATTGCGCTGTTAAGTTTAAAACCTGACCTTTGTATTGAATTGTATTAGGCAAAATAACATCGAAAGCAGAAATCCTATCACTTGCAACCATTATTACTCTATCTCTAACTGTATAAACATCGCGCACCTTCCCGCGATAGAAATGCGTTTGTCCTGAAAATTTAAACCTTGGCAGCTTCATATATAGTTGATAGTTGATAGTTGATAGTTGATCCTAAACGAATAACTATCAACGAACAATGAATTTTTGCAAATATAAGTCCTTCTTCTTAAAAAATAGTTAGACTTAAAACTAAAAACTAATTACAAAAAAAAGCCGCTTCTATTGAAACGGCTTTTCATCAATCAAACTATTCTAAACAAAAATGTATATAATTAACTAAAGTTTTATAGTTGAGTATTGGGTTTCATCTTCCGCAACAACTTCAACTAAATAAGCACCAGATTCCAATTTTTCTAAATCAAAACGCTTGTGCAAATCTTGTACTTGCTTACTTATTTGTTCAAAAACTAAGCGGCCTTCAAAGTCGTAAATACGCACTTTAATATCTGAAAATTTGTTGAGCAATACGTTGATATCTACCTTTTTTCCTTTTTGTGATATATTAGGCAAATATTTCTCTTTACGCTCTTCGTCAGACATTTTAATTGCTGTCTCAGTTAATTCAAAAGGTTGAATGGTTTTAACCAAGTTTTTCTTTACAATTAAAGTGTAAAAACCAGCCTCGAGGTTAACTAAGTTCAAATGTTTTGAAAAAGATTTAGTTTTCTCTGCTGTTTCACTGTAAAGAACATGTCCTTCAGCATCTTCAAGTTCAATTTCAACATTATCGTTTAAATCGCTCAAAATTTTAACCATTATAGTTTTGCTATTCGCAGGAGCAAAAATTCTAACAGTCGAACTTGTAGTACCGAAAGAAGGCGTTGAAATTTTACCGAATGTTACGGCACTTAAACTCATCGCAATAATCAAAACAAAAACAATACGTGATTTCATAATAAGAAAATTTTAATTGTTAATAAAATCGTTTACTAAAAATGTCTTAATTTTAGAATAGCGATTTAGAATAGTGATTAAAAATTAAATTTCTAATTGAATCAATTATCATTAATTATATTGCAAAGATACAGGGGTAAAAAGTTTGTATCCAAATTAAATTCCGAATTTTAGCCTCATTAAAAAAACGCCAACTCCAAACCAAATTAAATTTTGTTTACCCAAAAAATTTGTTTCTAAAGGAATACTTTTATGACATAAATAATCAAATAATCTGACCTGTGGTTTGTTAAATTAACGTGAATAGTCGATGTTTTTTTCTTTTTTATAAATTTTTATCATAAGATTCTACAAACTGTCTTTATGATTTTTCGATATTTAACTTCTATTTTTTGAGAACTTTTACAAATAGTAGGGATGCATATTGTAAATGCCACTATAAGCAGAATATTTTTTGACAGAATTATTGGGTATTTGAATTATAATAATTAGACTTGTTCACATTTAATCAACTCGCAGAGACAATGGCATTGCCTTGTGTCCCAACTAATATAAAACATTACGATTGAGACAAGGCAATGCAATTGTCTCTATATGCTGATTGTTTGTGTTAATTAAAAAAAATATTTTTGAACAAGTCTATTAAGGATAAAACGTTTTCCCAATTTCCTCCCCACCATCTAGCGACAGACTTCGGCAGAAAATTCACTAAAATCTGCGAAAGTCTGCGAAGTTTGCAGGAAATAAGTAACTAAGATGCTAATTCGATTTTCAAAAGTGAAAAGTTCTAAAATTTTTCTCGCGAAGCGTAACAAATATAGTTCTGTTTACGCGATTCAATTGCTCAATTTAAACGTAACAAATAAAATTACTTTTAAGCGATTCTGTTGCACAGCTCAAACGTAACATATATGGTTATGTTTACGCGATTCAATTAATTGTTTTCAAAAAAGATTTGAAATTAAAGTATTTTGGCTGTCCAATAAAAGGTTGAAGAATCAGTTTTTTAAATTTTTAATCTACTTAGGTAGCTAATTTTTCGGCATATACAAAGAAATAATTCTAACCAAACAACAAAAAAGCCGTCCCTAAAATTAGAGACGGCTTCAATCATCAAACTATTCTAAACAAAATGTAAATTCAAAATTTAAAGACTAACAGTTGTGTACTGCGTTTCATCGCCCGCAACAACTTCGACTAAATAAATGCCTGATCCTAATTTAGAAAGATCGAAACGTCTGTGTAAATCTAAAACAACGTAATTCGTTTCTTCAAAAACCACACGGCCTTCGTTATCATAAATGAGAACGTGAACATTCGAGTAGTTGCCAAGTAAAACGTTAACATCTAATTTTTTACCTTTCTGAACAATATTTGGTAAAAACTTTTCTTTGCGCTCATTCTCTGAAATAATAACCGAAGTTTCAGTTAATTCAAAAGGTTGAACAGTTTTAACCAAATTTTTCTTGATAGTGAGTATGTAATTACCTGCTTCAAGATTAATTAAGCTCAAACGCTTAGAAAAACTATTAGTGTTTTTTGCTGTTTCAGAATATAGAACTACACCTTGAGCATCTTCCAAACTTACTTCAAGGACGTCGTTTTGAAGGTTGTTTACATTTAATGTAACAGCCTTTGTGTTTGATACGGCAGAAATTCTTACATTTGAACCTGCGAGTTCAACAGTACGCTCTGAATTGTTAGCAAACAGTGCAACATTTAATAACATTGCGAAAATTGTAATAAAAAACTTAAATGACTTCATGATTAAAAAATTTAATTGTTAAATACAATTGGGTGATTAAAAAATATTTTTACAATGAACTGTTCTTAGTTATTTAATTTAATTTCTTTTGACTGACTATTAAATTAATTATATTGCAAATTTACGGTGATTGCTTTTTAATTTCCAAATTTAATTTTGAAATCTTAACTTAGGGTTAATATTAAACGAACTTGATTTCTATGGGTTAATTCATAGAAAGCATTAAGTTTATACCTATCAGAAAAAAAAACTTACATTCTTTGTTTGTAGTTTTGGGTTAAAACCGAATAATAGTTTGAAATTTACACTTAGATTATTTCATATTTTTTTTGAAAAAAAATTAAACTTTAACATTAAATTTAGATTGAAATGAAAAAAAATGCAAAAAAACATACTAAAAATTGGTTTTCGAGAAGCCTTAATACCATTTGCAAAATTATATTTTTTAGCGGCACCTCAATCTTCATCATGAGTTGTCAAAATAATAAGCCTATTGACTCGCCAAGTTTACCCGATGGCGCATCTTATATTGCAGAAACACCACAAAGAGTTGGCGATGTAAACAAAGGATTTAATTATTTAGTCAATGGCGATTACTTGAGTTCAGGTATTCCTTACGATATTTTTAAATTGGTTTATACGGATTCTTCTAATTTTCTAGGAAGAACAGGCGATGCTGCGAGTGTAGGTTTTAACTGGAATTTTGTAACATCTTCAAATGGGATAAAAGTGGTAGCTACCAACTGCTTGAGTTGTCATGCAACGGGTTTAATGGGTAAAACAATTATCGGACTTGGAAATACTTCTGATGACAATACTGTTAGTAGGGCGAATACATTAAATACTTTAGATGCGGGCGTTGCCATAAAATATGGAAAAACTTCTAAAGAATGGGAAGCGTATTATCCGTTCAGTCGCGGATTTTCGAGCATTGCGCCTTATATTTTAACTTCAACACAAGGTATAAATCCAGCTGATAAAATATTTGGCGCACTTTCCGTTTTTCGAAACCCAACAGATTTAATTTGGGCGAGTGATGGAAAACCTTCATTTAGTATTCCAGTTGAAGAAATTCCGACGGATGTGCCCGCTTGGTGGTTATTAAAAAAGAAACACGCGTTATATTATAATGCACTCGGTGTCGGCGATTTTGGGCGATTGAGCATGGCATCTGCATTGGTTACAATGAAAGACAGCGCTGAGGCACGAAAAATTGATAATAATTTTGCTGACGTTATGACGTATATAAAGAGCATTCAAGCACCCGCCTATCCTTTCCCGATTGATAAGACTTTAGCCGATGCTGGAAAAGTTATTTTTATAAACACTTGCGCCCAATGTCATGGCACTTATGAAGCAGGCAATGTAACTTATCCAAATTTATTAATAGATCAAACTTCGGTCAATACCGATGCAGCTTTAGCCAATGTGTATTCCGAATATCCGCAATATCATACATGGTATAATGGTAGTTGGTTTGCAAAGGGAGCGAATGCTGCACAATTATTGCCGACTAGAGGTTATATCGCACCGCCACTTGATGGTATTTGGGCGACAGCGCCTTATTTGCACAATGGTTCGATACCAACTTTGTACGAATTATTAAATAGTGCTGCACGACCTAAATATTGGGAACGCACTTTCATTGATTCGGATTACGACAAAGTGAAAGTAGGTTGGAATTATACAGCAAAAACTTCAAAAGAAAGTACGAAAACGTATGACACAACTTTGAAAGGTTATACAAATGTCGGTCATTATTACAGCGATAAATTAACCGATACAGAGCGCAAGCAACTGATTGAATATTTAAAGACTTTGTGAATCAAATTCCGTCCATACATGTAGGGACGGAATTTAGTTATATAGTACAAACTCAATTCCGATCGAATAAATTAATACGAAGTCTGAGTGAAATTAGCAAAATTCTTTTTTCGCCAAGCTGCTCCCCAATTTACGATAGCTCCGTAACTGGCAACACCTTCTTTCACACCTTGAATTTTCAAATATTTATCGTTCAAAAAGGACGTATTTAATAAAGTTGGATATTTTTTATGAATTTCGTTGATGGCGTCTAAATCGGCGATAATAATCGGTGAAAGTTTTTTGCGTTTCTCAATATATTTGGAAGGAAATGCGCGTTTGTACGCGCCACCCACATACCGAAAATAGTTCAACCGAGCAGAATAAACCAAATTTGGATTTTCTGATTCGCTCAATGCTGCATAAGCCAAAAAATTGCAATCGCCTTCGTTCGTAAATCCATAAGCATGCGATAGTTCGTGTGCTGTAGTGAAATATCTTTCAATATCGTGCTCACCTGATTCAACACAAACTCGACCTAAAAAAGGATTGTACACCCCAGAAATACCAAAATAATACAAAGCACCTTTGGGTGCAATAAAATCTACTTTGGGTTTTCCTTTAACCACAAAATGATTTTTATTCAGAAAATTTTCAACGGAACTTCTGATATCGTCAACAGAAGGTGTGTTTTGACCTAATTCGTGCGCATTTAGACCGATTAATGATTTTTCTAAATCTGATATTGCCGAATCTAACTCTTTTTCAAGTTCAAGCGGTTTAAGTATTTCTATATTGCAATTTAAAGACTGAGAAAGCGAGGTTCGTTTATAATTATATCCCCAAAATGAATAAAAAGCAAAAAGCAAAAAGCCAATTGTCGCTAATCCGTTAATCCCCAGATTTTTCAAAGCGTATAAATCTTTTTTAAATCCATAAAATCCCAATTTATATACAAAAAATAAAACGGCTGCTGCAAGAGAAAAAACAAAAGCATAACTCAAAAAAGTGGGTGCTCTTCCGAAGGTGTTATCTAAAACTTGTCGAATAATCGGGAATAATTTACTACTGTAAAACTGTTCAACACCTACTGGGAAATTCGCAGCTACTATACTCGCCACAATTGTAAACAAACCAAGTGCTAAACCCATTTTATTAAAATTCATTGTTCTGGGATAATTTAAATAAAGGCGTTGAAAAATATTATTTTTGATAGTTAAACGTTTAATAGTAAGCTAACAACGCTGTGTGTATATTTGTATTTCACAAATACCGTTCGTTTTAATCTTTTAACGTCAAAAATACGCCTTTCGATGCAAATTAAGAATTACTTTTTTAAAATTTGTATTTTTTCATTCTCTTTTTTCTTAATTGAAAATAAAGTAACAGCACAAGTTACCCAAAATGTATCATTCGAGATTGATAAAATTGCCACTATGGAAGGGGCAAAATTCAGAACGCCGCAGTCACCGGATGAAGTATTAGCAGGTGAAAATATTGACGTTGTCTATCACAAATTTAATTGGTATATTGACCCTAATAAATATTTTATAAGCGGCAGTGTTCAGACTAATTTCAAAGCGCTCTACGATTTAAAATCTTTTACTTTAGATTGTGATGAAGCTTTAAAAGTTGATAGCGTTCTATACAATAAGCATACAATTAATTTCTCTCAAAGTTCTTCAAAAATTTTAGTAATAAATTTAGACAATGCTGTTCTTGCAAATAAAATTGATTCCGTAATAGTGTTTTATCATGGTGTACCGCCCTCAAGTGGATTTGGATCTTTTGTAAATAGAATAAGAACAGGTGGTCATGCCGAACTCTGGACGCTTTCAGAACCTTACGGCGGTCGCGATTGGTGGCCTGGAAAAATGGATTTGCTCGATAAAATTGATTCAGTTGATATATACGTTACTACACCACAAAAATATCGCTGTGGCGCCAATGGTATTTTGGTGAGCGAAACACTCAATTCGAAAGACAGCACAATGACTTATTTTTGGAAACACCGCTACCCTATTGCCAATTATTTGGTTGGAATTACTGTTACAGATTACAGACAATACGTCGATGTCATGCCACTTTCGAGAGGTGATACAATGAATTGTTTGAATTATGTCTATACTGAACAATACGATGCGATTAAACCGAACAGTTATAAAATTAAATATGCTATGCGTTTGTTCGATTCGTTGTTCGCGCCCTATCCGTTCAAAAAAGAAAAATATGGCATGATGCAATTTGGTTGGGGCGGCGGACAAGAACACCAAACAATGAGTTCTATAACCGATTTGACAAACATAGACCTCACTTCACACGAATTAGGACATCAGTGGTTTGGCGATAAAATTACGTGTGGCACTTGGCATGACATCTGGCTGAATGAAAGTTTTGCGACCTACTCCACAGGCTTGTATTACGAAAATGTGGAAAAAAATTATTGGTTGCAGTGGCGAACAACTTCCTTATCGGTTGCAACGCGACAAACAAATGGCTCTGTCTATGTAGATGATACAACCAGTGTTAATCGTATTTTTAACAGCACACTGAGTTATTATAAAGGTGCGCGCGTTTTACATTACTTACGCTACGTTATTGGCGATTCAGCTTTCTTTAAAGCTGTTCAAAATTATATAACGGACCCAAAATTAGCTTATGGTTATGCAAGAACACCCGATTTAATTAATCATTTTCAAAAAGCAAGTGGTAAAGATTTGACTAATTTTTTTAAAGTCTGGTATTATGGTGAAGGGTATCCGACTGTGAACATTGAATATCGAACATGTGAACAACAAGTTTTTGTAAACGCATTATATTATTTAGACTTACGATTATCTCAAACAACTTCGGCTCCGAATTCAGTTAAATTTTTCCCGCTTAAACTCCCAATAAAGGTTAAATTTTCTAGTGGGGTTGATACTAATTTTATTTTAGACTATTCAGATTCAACAAGAAATTTTTTCCGGTTTAACATTGTAGGTAGTCAAAACAAGTTTCGTAATATAGATACTATCATTATTGACCCTGATTATTGGTTACTCACAAAAAATAATTTTACAAAAAACATTCAACCTAATTGTGTTTTTTTCTCTTCCAATGATATAGCAAATGACTTTAAACTTTCAGTTTATCCCAATCCAACTCAAAGTGAAGTTAATTTTGAATTGCCAACAGCCCTACAAAATAGTTCAGTTGTAGAAGTTTCAAACGCATTAGGGCAAACGGTTTTGCGAGAAACTGTGAGAATAAATAGTGTCAGTGCTAATTCGAGCCAATTCAAATTACAAGTTGGAGGCTTAATAAATGGCTTTTATACACTCAGAACAGTTATTGATAATAAAAATTATTTTGCAACATTCATCAAGAATTAATGGATAATATTGAAGTGCTATTGCAAAAATTCAAATTTAAAAGCTTGGGTGTTGTATTAGATGAACCTATAGAACTTGAAAACATTTTTACTTTACTCGGATTTAAAACCAATTTCGATCCAAAAAGCAAAAGCTCAAATACACTTGTTTTTTTGCATGATAAAAATGAGTTTTTGGATTTCTTGAAAAATAACTTGGAAAAAATTGAATACGATAGTGTTTTATGGTTTGCTTATCCAAAAAAGGGTTCAGGTTTAAAAACTGATATTAACAGAGATATTTTAATGGCTGTTGGAAACGAGTATGGTATTGATACGGTTACAGCCATTTCAATTAATGCAACTTGGAGTGCCTTGCGTTTTCGACCGACTGAAATGGTTGGGAAATAACGACCATGATTGACCAAAATTAAACAGATTTACAGGATTTGTAATCGAGGAAATCCGTTAATCTATTTAATCTTGGTAAATTCCAATTACCTTTGTAAAAAATTGGTACAATGTCAACTATAAGTTTATCTTCTCCTTCAGAAATTGTATTAAACGCTGCCCAACAAAAACGTTTAAGCGATTTACGCAACGCGACTAAAATGAGTTTATGGATGCTTAAAACCTTGCCTGC
>JAYWBA010000197.1:0-4056 GCA_043781915.1 Saprospiraceae bacterium | reverse complement strand
TTTGCTGCGTTATCAGCTTACGCGTTTTTGGAGAGAAAGCCTTCCATTGCAACAAAAAACTTATTGGTTAATTCATAACTCACGTTATTCTTAATTGGATTATTAAAACCAAAATGATACGGCGTAAAATCAACTTGATTGGGTTTTTCTGCTTCTTTATCTATGCTCCAAAATCTACCAACAGTTGGGTCGTAAAAACGCCAATCGTTGTGTTCCCAATTTAAACCAAAATCGGTGTTCAGCTCTTTACCGTTGTATTGTTTTAAATTATCTGTAACGCTTGGTGTGTTTTCCCACGCACCAAAATCCATGTTCATTCCGAAAGCGTAGTAGGAGTTTTCTTGCGTTACTTCGCTCGATTCAGGCGCATTTTCTGGTTTTATTACACCATCGCCATTGCGGTCGCAAAACATCAGGCGCGTATTGCCGAGATGATCTTTCATGGCGTATTCGTATTTTAATGCGCCGTCTATGGTTGTGACTCGACCCTCAGAATAGTAAATTGCTTCAAGAACATTATTTTTATATTCTATGCCATTTACATAATCTTGCGTATATAAAGTTGTACCATTATTAACGACTGTTTTACGCAATTTATTTCCACCTGCATCGTATAAAAAGTTAATTACCTTATTGCCCGTAAAAGTAATTTGCGTTGGCAAGTTCAATTGATTGTAAACTATGCTCGTAATTTGCTATCAACATTAACATATATAGGTAATGAAATATTTAGAGCTGTTCTTAAAAATTTGCAAGCATCAACTTTATAAACAATTAGAAAACATCAGGTTGCATTTCAAATTTGAATTCATGGCTTTTAGGAAGGGCTTTCCATTTTACCAAAATAGAATATTAGAGAGCTATAAAAAACAATGATTAAGTCGATAGATCAATGGTGTAATTTAGAAGTGTAACATAAAGGCTCAGATAGGGTTTAATCATTCATATAGTGTTTAAACTAATTTTTCTAACATTTAAAGCTATTTGAAATGAAAAGAAGTTTCCTAAAGTGCATGGCACTCATTACACTCATATTTGCATTTGATTCAATGTCTAATGCGCAATCAAAAGTTCCATTTTTCCAATGCGATTCAGTCGTAGTAACCTGCGAAGCTGCAATAGGAACTGACCCAGTGATTGCCATTTTTAATGTTGCTGGTATTGCTGCACAAGCTAATAATGCGAATTGGTCAGCACCTGCGGCAAATGCTCGGCATGGTATTACAGCCGCTGCTAATGATCAGTTTAACAGAAACAATTTAGGACAAGTTTTTGGTATTTGCTACAAACCAACGGGAGAAATATTTGTATCTTCAACGAAAGTTTTTAGCAACACTACATGGGGAAGCAATCCTGCGATTAACCAAAAACCCACACCAACAGGCTCAGTACCTAATAGTGGCAGTATTTATAGAATTGATGCAACCAGTATTGTTGAATTTGCTGAATTACCCAATCAAGGCCAAGGTCTGGGTAATTTATGTTATGATGCGTTGCACGATTTAATTTTTGTATCAAATTTCTACGACGGATTAATTTATATTGTGAACGGAACAACAGGGGTTTACACATCTTTCAATCCCAATTTTGATGGATTTTCTGGGACAACAACGGCAACATATCCTGCTTTTGCCCCTTTAGGTCAACGCCCTTGGGGAATTGCAACATTCGGTACAACTGTTAATAATGTTGTTTTATATTACAGCCGTTGGTCTGCCGATCAAGGAAACACCACAACGGGTAAAAATAACGAGATTTGGTCTGTAAATTTAAGTGCAACTGGAGCTCCAACAGGGGTAGAAACGCTTGTTCATACAATGCCTTTTTTAACAGGCTACAATTATTCAAATCCAGTAGCGGACATTGAAATTTCTCGTGGCGGCACAAGAATGCTTTTAGCGGAGCGCTCGATGTACGGCTCAAGTTCACAAGCACACCAATCGCGTTTAATTGAACTAACGCGCAGCACTGCAACTGCTACACTTTGGTCGTCTCAACCGATTACAAAGTTTAAGTTGGGCGGATTCAGTGGTGTAAATTGTACGGGTGGAGCAGATTACGGGCAATTTGATTTAACCGTTCCAAACGGTGCAGCACCACGCGCTTGCGATTCATCTGTTTGGGGGATGTCAGATTATATGGTAGGATTGACAAATTTTGGACCTGCTTACGGACTTCAAATTTTACCTCCTACGGGTGGAGATTTGTTGGTTTCTAAAGTGATAGATTTAAATAATGTCCCGGGCACACAAGATAAAACACGGCTTGGCGATGTAGATTATTTTCGTTGTCTTGATTGTGTAACACCAACAGATGCTTGTTCATTATTCGCGCCTGCACCCGTAGATTCAGTTTGTTGCCGCGCATCTTTAGTGGCAACCCAAACAACGGGTATTCCTCAAGTCACGAGTGTCGGATATTCCGTTTCAGGTGGAGTTGTTCAAGGTTTTACGGCGAGTTGTATCATCGCAAATCCGACTACTTACACAGGTACTTCAACTGGAACAGTAACTTTTACGGGAGCTTGTAATAATTTACAATTTATCAATGCCGCTTTAAATTCAACAAATGCAACGGGAAATGTGACGGTAACATGGACGGTAAATTTTGCAAACGGAACTTCTTGTAGCTATCAATCTATTGTAAAAAATTGTCCGCATCCAGTGCTTCGTTGCGATAGTTTTGCTATCAAACAGTGCGTTTGTACGGGTTCTGCTTTGAGTTATATCGACATCAATGTGTTTAATCAGATGCTACCAAATTCGCCCATTTGTAGTCTTAAAATAGAAAAATTTGATGCGGCATTTATGCTTCAAACGGGATTTTGGGCAACGGGTGCTGTTTTAGTTCCTCCTGGAACACCTTTCGCTTCACCGTGGACGACAGTTCCTTCATCGGGACCATCCTTAAATATCAATACAGGTAGCAATGTTGAGCCGCAATTGTATTTTTCAGGTGCTTTTACGGGCTCAATTACAATAACAGTTTACCATTGTAACGGCGATTCATGTGTACGCTCTTGGAAACCAAAAATAATCGACATCAATAATCCAACGTATGCCGATGCTACACTCGTTCAAGTTAAGCCCGCTTATCCTAAAAATTATGTTGTAAGTTTTAAACTCAAGCCTGATAATCGGTCAGATTTATTAAGTCTTGTGGCTAAATATTTTACCATTGGCATTAGCGATGCAGGTTCGAGTGCAGTTAAACCTGAAATTGTTGCTGTTACAGGTTCGCAAATGTATAAAGAGCGCGATATAAATTCTGTGAGTTTGCCACTTGGTAAAGCTTCTTATGGTCGCGAAAATGCTTTATTCGAACTCAGTAAAGATTTTTCATTGGCAGATACCAGTCAGTACGTTCATGTTGTTTTTGGTGGTTCATTGCCAAAACAAATTCAAAATACATTTTATGAAGAAAATGGTGGCATTATTGCAACCAATACCATAAAATTAGATTCGTTGTTAACGGGTTTAGTTGATCCGACAAAAGTTGCAACACCCGCAGTGATGTTAGTGAGTGCGTCTCCAAATCCATCAAAAGATGGTTTTAATCTGAAAATATTAATCAATGAAGTATCACTCATTCAACTCGATGTATTTGATGTGAGTGGTAAATTGGTTGATAGTCAGAATCAAGGAACACTTTTGCCAGGTCAACACTCTATTGATATTTCAACTGCTAATTTACCTAATGGTACTTATTTAGTTAAAGTTGGTAGTGCGATTGATAATGCCTTTTCTTCAATTAAAATGGTGGTGGTGCATTAAATAAAAGGAATTAGGCATCAGGCGTCAGGAATCAGGCGTTAGGTTTTAAACCTGACACCTGATTCCTGACGCTTGATTCCTAATTCCTGATTCATCCGTTCATCCAAATTAATCATGCTTTAGTCGAATTTATAGCATACTTCATTAATAAGAACGTAATGTTGTTCTATGAAATTTATGCAATCGGAGCAATTTTTCGAAGAATTTTTTAAAACTTTTCAATTCGATTAAAAAATGAACAAAATATTAAATTTTGGAGAAACCGTTGAAGGTTATAACATTC
>JAYWBA010000196.1:0-4075 GCA_043781915.1 Saprospiraceae bacterium | reverse complement strand
TAGCTGCTCAACCAGATTTTGCAAAAATAAAACGCGGTGATTCAATTGAAGTCACTGGTAAGCTAAAAATTTTTAACGGGCTTTTAGAAATTGACCCTTTGCAAAGTTTTAAGCTCTTTTCTTCTGATAATGCGGTAAAATATGTGATAATTACACCCGACCAACTTGTGAACTATAATTCTCAACTCGTTAGAATTAACAATGGAAGATTCACTGATGGTAAAATTAATTTTGGAGGTGCTACAAATTATAATTTAAGTTTCAGCGCAACAAAAGTCCAAGCGCGGGTCAATAACGGCAGTGCTTTGGTTGGCAAAACCATCCCGTCTTCGTCGCTCGATTTGGTGGGCATTAATTCAGTTTTCAATTCAACTTTCCAAATTCTACCGCGCGATAGTGCAGATTTATTCGCCTATCCAACCATTTTATCTAAAGAACCGACTGTTTCAAATATTAAAACAACGTCGCTCTCTATCAATTGGCAGACAACTGTCTCGGGTACAACTTCTCTCGCTTTTGGAACTTCGCCCACAAGTTTAACTACTACTATTGATAGTGCAACAGTTGGAAATACTCATACCATCTCCCTGACGGGTTTATTACCCGCTACAATTTATTATGTTCAAGTCACTTCAGCCGCAAACGGCATTACGTCCACCTCAAATATTTTCCCTGTTATCACTTCATCGCTTTCGAGTGGCGAAATGCGCGTGTACTTCAATCATTCAGTTGATGCAACTATTGCTAAAAATGGAAATAAGCCTTTAGCTACTGATGGAAATACCTGCGAATCAGCTTACGTCAGTTTAATTAATTCAGCTACAAAAACGATTGATTTGGCTTTTTACTCCAACGGCGATACTGCAATCATAAGCGCTTTGAAGAATGCGGCAAAACGGGGTGTCCGCGTGCGTTACGTAACCGATAATGCCACTACCATTTCTGCGTTTGGCGATACATCTCAATTAGGTTTTAAATTGCAACGAAGTTACAGCACCAATTTGATGCACAATAAATTTTTTGTTATTGATGTTGAAGATGTCAATAAATGTTGGATTTATACGGGTGCTATGAATTGGTCGATACAACAAATTAATACGGATTACAACAACGCTTTATTGATTCAAGATCAATCGCTCGGAAGAATTTACACCGTCGAGTTTGAAGAAATGTGGGGTGGAAATACGGCAAGTTATACTCGAAGCATAAGCAAATTTTCAGTTGATAAAGCTAACAATACGCCGCACTCTGTAACAGTCAATGGGAAATTGGTTGAAATTTATTTTTCACCATCCGATAATGCTTCTTCGGCTTTGATTAGAAATATTGATGCCGCTACCAAAGATATTCAATTCGAAAATCTGGTATTCACTTCCGTCGATTTAAGTACCGCCATGATTAATGCTTCAAAACGCAAATTAAAAATGCGTGGCATTGTTGATGGATTGGATACTTCAAGCAGTTCATCAAAAACCCTTTTGATGTCGAGCAACGGTGTGCAAATGAAAATTTGGGAAAAAGGCGTTCAGTTTCACCATAAAACATGTATCATTGATGCAGTTAGTTACGATGCGAGTTTAGACCCGAAACTCATAACAGGTTCTTATAACTGGTCGGGCAATGGCGAAAGTTTTAATGATGAAAACGTTGTTATTGTCCACGATTTAACGCTCGCTAATATTTATCTTCAAGAGTTTGAAGCGCGTTGGAAAGAAGCTAAGGGATTTATTTTGAGTACGAACGATCAAATTTCGGAAGGTTTAAAACTCAATCTCGCACCAAATCCGACGGATAATATTGTAAAGTTCAATATTGAAAACGAAGTTGCCAATGATTTAGTAATTTCAGTTTATAATTCTGTAGGTCAGAACATATCGAGTTTTATTTTGAGTAATGGGTTTGGCAACACCGAGCGCGCTTTAAATGTATCTGATTTTACGAATGGTCAATATTTTGTGCGTGTAACTTCGGGCGAGAGCGCTTTGACAAAAGCGTTTGTAGTTTTGAAATAAGAAAGGCAGTTATTTAGGCGCGACAAATTTCCCGTAGATTTAGCAGATTTTCTCGCAAATAGAGACTGAAATCTCCGAAAGTCTGCGGGAAATTTCCCTCGATATTAAGTGCTAACTAATTTAGTCCATATACTTATTTGAAATTATTTATTTCTTTCACGACCTTTGCCAATAAATCAACTTGTCGTGTTCAAAATTATTATTCTTCTGTTATTACCATTGGTTTGTTTTGCTCAGCGTGATTCAATTGGCGAGCAACTGACGAACCAAAAAGATTTTCAAGTTGGTATCAAAAAGGCAAAGTTTCAAATAAAAATTGATGGCATTTTAGATGAGGTAGATTGGCAAGAAGCTACGCTCGCAAAAGACTTTTGGGAGAAATATCCAGATAATAAAAAACATTCAACCACAAAAACTGAAGTGCGTCTGACTTACGACGACCACAACCTGTATCTTGGGTTTGTTTGTTACGATTCATCCACACACCATATTGTTCAAACCCTTAAACGCGATGTAAGTTATTTTGATGGCGACGCCGTTTCGGTTGTTTTTGACCCCATCAATCAAAAATCGAATGGATATATGTTTGGCGTAAGCCCATTAGGCGTTCAGAGTGAAACAACTATCCAGTTTTTTGGCGATCCGAGTTGGTCGTGGGATACAAAATGGCAAGCACAAGTGAAACAATATGCCGATAGATGGACGGTTGAAATGGCAATTCCGTTTAAATCGTTGCGGTATGAAGCGGGCAAAACGAAATGGGGAATAAATTTTGTTCGAAACGATATTAAACACGGAAAATTCCATACTTGGGCGCGCGTACCTTTGCAATTTGAAGGCACAAGTATTTTTTATTTAGGTGCTTTAAATTGGGATGCACCACCACCAGTTGAAAAAAATAATGCTACGTTAATTCCATACGTCCTCACAGGCA
The DNA here is from genome assembly GCA_043781915.1 of Saprospiraceae bacterium. GTDB lineage: Bacteria > Bacteroidota > Bacteroidia > Chitinophagales > Saprospiraceae > JAAFJT01. The sequence goes on along the minus strand of JAYWBA010000196.1, from coordinate 1,129 downwards.
TTTCAAAAGAATCGGGCTTGCCAACCCAATCCGTTTTGCGACCAGGATTAGATGTAAAGATGGCGCTTAACTCTCAACTCAATTTAGATGCAACCATTAATTCCGATTTTTCGCAAGTCGATGTGGATGAGCAAGTCACCAATTTAACGCGGTTCAATATTTTCTATCCCGAAAAACGCACATTTTTTCTTGAAAACAGCGATGTACTTTCCGAGTTGGGCAGTCCGGGTTTTCGACCTTTCTTTTCAAGAACGATTGGATTAGATTCTACTGCGAACAGAGTACCCATTTTATTTGGTGCGCGTTTGAGTGGCAATGTGAACAAAAATATGCGCATTAATGCTTTCGATATGCAAACAGGCGAAACGGATGCGCAAGCACAACAAAATTATTTTGCCGCTGCTATTCAACAAGTTATAAAAGGCAGGTCGTTTTTTAAATTAGGCTTGCTGAACAAACAAGGTTTTGAAAACGACAACCACAAATCCAATTATGCACGCGAGCTTTCGGGTGAATTATCACTCACTTCAAAAAATAACCAATGGGATGGTTGGTTACTTTTGCATCGTTCTTTTCATCCGAATATTACCGATCAGGCAGATTTTTTGGAAGGGGGCGTTTGGTATCACAATGATGTGTGGCAAGTATTAACGTATGCTGATAAAGTGGGCACAAATTATTATACGGGTATGGATTATTTTCAACGTATTAATAATTACGATGCACTATATGATAGAACTTACAGAATTGGATTCAAGCAGAATGCCAGTTTTTTCAATTATAAAATAGTCCCAAAATCGAGTGAAATATTTGCATTTCATGAATTTCAAATCGCGAATACTTTAGTTTGGAATAATGACAATTCCTTGAACAATAGGATTTTTACGAGTACTTATACAGGTACTTTTAAAAACACATCAACAATGAGTATAAAACTCTATAACGAAGACAGTCGATTACCTGTTCATACTTCTTTTACCGATTTTGTACCATTACCACCTGGTCAATATGTTTTCACGAATGGCAGTCTTGATTTTAGTAGTGATAAACGTCAAAATATTACCTTCTTAGCCAGCGCAATCATAGGTGAGTTTTATAATGGCAAACAATTGGGATTAAAAGCGGGATT
>JAYWBA010000195.1:0-4134 GCA_043781915.1 Saprospiraceae bacterium | reverse complement strand
TTGATAGTTGATAGTTGATAGTTGATAGTTGATAGTTGATAGTTGATAGTTGATAGTCGTAAATTGTGTTACAAACTAACAACTATCAACTATCAACTATTCTTATAATTCCAATATGCCTTCGGGCAAATCGACAAGAATTGTTTTCTGTTTGCTATCTACTTTTTTAACAAAAGCAGGGTTGAGGGGTACTAATATGGCGCGTTCTTTATATTGGATTGCTGCCATGAGTTGTTGCGGAAATTCTTCGAGGGATTCAATAGTACCTATTTTTTCTTCGTTGTTGAAAAGCGTGTATCCGACAGTATTGCGGTAAGGATAAAAATCGTCTTCAGTGTGATTGTCATCAGAAATATCTTCGGCGCGTAAAAAAACAGCGCAATTGTTTAATTGTTGTGCTTCTTCGGGCGTATTTACATTTTCAAGCTTTACTATGGTGTTGTTACCTGCGCGAATATCCTCAATAAAGTACGGTTTTTTCTTTCCGCGCACTTCAATGAGAATTACATCAGCATCCATAAAATCGTCGAAGTAAACATCTTCGACGTGAAACTTTATTTCACCTTTTAATCCGTGATTCTTACGGGTGTAACCGATTTGTATAAATTCGTTCATTCAATTACGAATTACGAATTACGAATTACGAAAACAGACGAACCGTAATTCGTAATTCGTAATTCGTAATTGATTAATTAAAATTTAGGGCATGCCGTATTCACTCTTTCTTTTTCTGGCGCCACAAATATAAGGGAAACTTCCCAAGCACCGCGACCGTTTGTGGGCGAAACGATGCTGGAGGTATGAATATCATAATTTAAGCCAAAAATAAAATTTGATTTTTCGAACATCATTGATACGATGAGTGCGTCGAGAATCAGATTACTACCGCCCGCTTTGTTAGCAGGGTCGTACACATATCCATTGACGACGCGAAAACCGCCACCGGCGCGGATTGCCAGTTCGTTCCAATCGTTATTGGTGTATCGGAAACTTGTTTGAACGGTTGAATAGAGGGACGGACCTTGCAAAGTGACTAAAACGGAGGGGATAACGCTCAATTCATCGCGCAGTGGAAATTGACCGCCGCCATGAAATACCAATCGTTGGCGCAAAACTTCTTTCGTGTTGCCCAAAAATGATATTTTAGGTTGATTGATGTGGTCGACCGCACCGCCGAAATAAATGCTGTGTGTGTTATCGAATACGTTATAGTACATCACACCTAAATTAAAATCGGTGTAGTTATTCGATTGTGGCAAGAACTCGCCACTTGAAAGCGATGTATTAACGGTATAGGTAGCAGGGTCGAATTGGCGATCGTACCATAAATTATTCGTAATTTTTTTTTGCCCCATGCCGACTTGTAATCCCGCCACCAAATATTGGCTCGATGTACTGAACCTATCGCCCCCGAGTTGTTTTAAATAAGATGCCGCAAATGCACCTGAATTGGTTTGCAAATCGGAGTAACCGCCTGCATTATCAGAAACGCCTGATAATCCAATAGCAATATAATCATCTGCAATGCCGTGAAAGCGGTAATCGACACCAGCCGAAACTGTTCGAATCGCTACATCTGAAAAAATTCCCGACCATTGTTGGCGGTAATTGACATTGGCGCGAACACTGCCCTGAAAAATGCCCGTCATTGCAGGATTTAGCAGTTGCGGCGCGTTGTAAAATTGCGAGAAAATGGGATCTTGCGCCTTTGCACAAAAAGCAAAAAGCAAAAAGCAAAAGGCAAATTGCAAAGGGCGAAGGGCAAAAGGCAAAGAAGTTGCTCCCTTCATAGTGAACCTAGAGTATAAGTTCATTAGCAATATAGAATTGTAATTTTTAACCATATTCATAATTTTAAATAGTTACTACTGTTTGCCTATTCAAATTTTTGTATTTTACATTTTGCTTTTTGCATTTTGCTTTTTGCTTTTTGGATCACCTGATTAAAGTCGTATTCCCTTTATCAATTTCAGTCGTACCATCCGGATAAAGGATTTCAGCATACCAAACAAATATCCCTGAACTCATTGATTGCCCTTTGAAACTGCCATCCCAACCAAAATTCTCGTCATTTACTTTAAAATTATCCGATTGATAGAGCAGTTCACCCCATCGGTCGTAAATTTTAAACGTTTTTATCAGGGTGCCAGGTTTACCATGCACGCGTAAAACATCGTTTACATTATCGCCATTAGGCGTGAAGCCTGTAGGTACAAGAATGCCGCGCTGTTTAAATACTTTAACGCGCTCTATGGCTGTGGCATGGCATCCAACACTATCGGTTGCTATTACAGTGTAATCTATATTAAAGGGTGGTTTAGCAAGCGAGGTTGGGCATTTCAAACACGAAAGTGTGCCGTCGTAACTCGGTTTCCATTGATAGGTCACTTCACCTTGACTATTTGTCGAAGTAGGAGTCAAAACGATTGAATCACCCAAATTAATAGATATGCTGTCAAGAATTGAAACAGTAAATTGTGGTGGCGATTTTACGGTTGCTTTATCAAACCACAAACAAGCGTTTGCGTCGCGCACAAAAACATTATAATCGTTAGGTTTTATACCAACAAAACGATTAGAACTTCCATAATTTTTACCATCTATGCTAAACTCATAAGGCGGCGTACCATTAAAAGCATCTATCATAATAGCACCCTCGGTCGAGCCATAACACAGGGCATTACTCACCATTAAATCAGCTTCTAATGCACTAGGCGAGGTGATTTTTGCCGTATCGGTAATAGCGCATCCATTATTATCGACAACTGTTAAAATATAAATCCCTGATTTTAAGCTTTTTATTTGAAAATCAGTTTGGTTATTCGACCAAAGAATTTTATACGGCGAAGTTCCACCTGATGCAGCAATTCCTACACTGCCCGTTGTATCGCCTACACATTTGTTATTGACAATAATTTTTTGGCTAATGGATATCTTATCGGGTTGAGCGACGGATACTGTTGTATTAATTTTACAGCCCGTAGAATCAGTTACCGTTACGCCATAAGTACCGAACGATAAACCCACTGCGCGCTGTGTCGTCTGATTTTTTGCTTCGGGCGCCCACTTATACGTAAAAACGTTCAATGTACTTTGTGGATTTATTTGCGCTTCACCATCAGTGCTTTTATAACATTTTACGGCTTTACTCTCCGTTGTAAAAGTAATCGGTCCAGGTTGCGGCAAATAAATATAACCTGTATTTCGGCAGCCTGCTGAGTCAGTTACACTCAAACTATAGGTTTTATCGCCCTTAATATTTTGTGCTGTGGCAGTTGTTTGAGCTGGAACGGAATTCCATTGTAAGAAATAATTTTTCAAGTTATTATTCCCAGCGCCTCCTAAAATACTTGTTACACTAACCGAACCATCTTTAAAATTATTGCAAGTAGGTTGTATTGCAATGAGTTTCATACTTATTGAGTCGTATGAGGCAACATCAACGGAATCAGTGGCACTACAACCGTTATAGTCTTTCATAACCACAATGTATCGCCCTTTAGGCACATTGGTAACTGTTTGCGTATTTTGCAAATTACTCCATAAATAAATATAAGTGCCAGTACCACCCGAACCCGTTGCTTTCATTTCACCATTATTTTGCCCAAAACAAGCTAAACGCGTTTGAGTAGCTTTTACAAAAACGCCAACAGTGGGTTCGTCAATAATAACAGTCGCTACATCCGTACATCCGTTCGAGTCGGTGACAGTAACGGTGTAAGTTCCTTTCGAGAGCTTATAAGCTGTCGATGTTTCTTGCAATAATGGGTCGTTCCATTTGTATAAATACTCAATTTGCGGCGCCGAATAAGGCGATCCGCCTTTCGCTACAACAGTCGCCGTACCGTCATTACCGCCTTTGCATTTGGCATTTGCAAAATTGTTAATGCCTGCTACAAGTTTTGGCGGTTCCGATAAAGTTGTGTCGTGCTGAAAAGTGCAGGCATTACCGTCAGTAATTGTTACTGTATATTTCCCGGACGGAATATTATTGATTGAGCTGCCTAATTGTTGCGGCGCAGTACTCCATTTATAGCTCAAATTTCCTGTACCACCGACTGCACTAATACTTAAACCACCTTTAGAAGCGCCGTTGCAAAGTATAGGAGTAGCTGTAAAATATGCTGAAACACT
>JAYWBA010000194.1:0-4162 GCA_043781915.1 Saprospiraceae bacterium | reverse complement strand
TCATTACGGATGCGCAAAATTGTAAGGATACCATCAGTAATATAGCAATTGATGATGAATGCGTAAATCCACAACCATGTACGCCACCGCAATTTGCTACAACCAATGTAGTTGATAGTCGTTGCGAAATAGCCACAGGTGCAATAGGTATCAGCACTCCGGAATCAGGTGTCAGGTATCAACTTTTCATCAAATTGACATCGGATAGTTCAAAACTTATTGCAGATACAACAGCAAACTATCAACTATCAACGATCAACTATCAACTAATTGCAGGTACATACTCGGTTAAATTAATCCGCCTTTCAGATGCTAATTGTTTTTCAATAAAAACATTAATTGTCAGAAATCAAGATGGATTAACGGTTTCATCGCCAGCTATTACACCTGCAACTTGTACTGCACCTAATGGTATTGTAGAATTTTTGGGCACAGATGCGGCTTATACTTACACTTGGAACGATGGACAATCGGGCGCAAAACGCACAGATTTAACAGCAGGGAATTACACAATAACAGTATCTGATATTAACAATATTGTCTGCAAACAAGTCATTTCAGTTTTAGTGCCTTCAGCAAATACGCTGACTGCGACTAATAATATTATGCGCGAACCAAGTTGCGGAAACAGCGATGGACAAGCTAATATTCGAGTAAGTAATGGCTCGGGTAGTTATGCGTTTTCGTGGGGAGCAAGCAATTCACGTACTAATTTAACTGCGGGTAATTATTCTGTCACAGTTTCCGATAATGTTACAGGTTGCTCAACTGTTACATCGTTTACACTCAATAACGCTGTAACAGGTATTTCCGAAGTTCAATTATCTTCTAAAATAATTTATACAAGTTGTGCAGGCGTGAATGATGGTAACGTCAATTTCACGCTTAAAAACAGTCCGACTTTTGCTTCGCCTGCCCGCATTCAATTACGAATTGCAAATTACGAATTACGGAAAATCGAGAACGTAATTCGTAATTCGCAATTCGTAATTGATAGTTTGAGTGTAGGAAAATACACAATCTCGGTTTTCGATGCCAATAATTGTTTAGCAGGTTCAGATGCGTTTGAGGTTAAATCGCCTGATGCCATTGGTTTTAGTGCAGCAACAGTAAGTCAGAAATGCACATCGTTGGGTAATATTAGTTTGAACTTAACTGGCGGTTCTGGTGTGTTTACACAAACTTGGTCGAATGGAACTGTTACAAACAATGGTATTTTAAACAATCTTCGTGCAGGAAATTATTCAGTGACAGTAACTGATACGCGCAAATGTTCAGTGGTTCAAAAAGATATAAATGTAGCAAATGATAGCATCAATTGTATTCCGACTACTTGTCCTAAATTGGCATCAACATTAGTGTCAGATAAAACTTGTGGTAGCTTAGGTAAAATTCAGTTGAATTTGATTGGCGGAATTGCACCTTATAACTACAATTGGTCGGACTGTAAAGACTTTGCATGCAACGTCTTTACAAGAACAAATTTAAACGAAGGAAATTATTCTGTTACTATTACTGACGGTAATGGTTGTAAGGATACTTTGAAAAATATTTTGGTCAGAAACAACTGCCCATTGTGTACTTTATTTGTGACAGATAGTATTGCTGCTAAAACATGTAATCGCGGTGGTGAAATTTATTTGCGCGTTAACGGGGGTTCTGGTGGATATAAAGTGAGCTTTCAGCAATCAGCTTTCAGCAATCAGCTTTCTTTCAAAAATCTTGCAAAAGGTTCGTACAACGTAATTGTTCTCGATACCGTCACACAATGTCGCGATACATTGAACGGTATAACAATTGTCGATTCGTGTGTTGTAGTTGATAGTTGTCAGTTGATAGTTGAGAGTAAAGTTACTGACAAAACATGTACTATTCAAGGCTCAATAGCTATTAAACTGAAACATTCGGGCAGTTGCCAATTACAAATTACGAATAAAGGTCGATTGATTTTGGATAGTATCATCAACTATCAACTATCAACTATCAACTATCAACTAAACCCTGGAACATATTCTGTAACAGTAAAAGACAATGCTTCGAATTGTACTGACACAATTAAAAATATTGTCGTCAAAGATGTTTGTGCTCCTACACCACTTTGCACGCTGAAAGCTACAGCCCAAGCGAGTAACAGAACGTGCGATGTGAATGGAATTATCTCACTTACTCTAACAGGTGGAACACTGCCTTATAAATATGATTGGGCTGATTGTAGAGACGTTACATGCAACGTCTCTACCAGAACAAATTTATTTGCAGGTACTTACCGCGCTATTGTAACCGATTCGCAAGGTTGCAGTGCCATTGTAGATAATATTGTCGTGCGCGATTCGTGCAATGGTTCAAGTGTCATTAATCCAAATTGCAGTTTGAGTGCTTCTGCAACCGTTGAATCCAAAGATTGCCCAAATCTCGGCAGCATTGTCGTCAATGTGAACAATGGTTCTGGAAATTTTGCTTATACTTGGAGCGATAATATTATTAATTCACCGATTAGAACCAATTTAAATGGTGGAATATACAGCGTCATTATTTTAGACATTGATAGTCAGTGCTTAGATACACTATCAAATATTTATGTTCGCGATACCTGCAAAAGAGTGGATAGTTGTCGGTTGACAGTTGACAGTAAAGTTACCAATAAAACTTGTGATGTAAGTTATAATTCTGTTTTAGGAACAGCAGCAATTTTGGCAACAGGCGGCATCGAACCCATAAAATATAATTGGAATGATAATTCAACTGTACCTATTCGCAACGATTTAAACGCAGGTACTTACAGCGTGACAATAACGGATGCGTCGAACTGTACAGTAACTTTGAAAAATATTATTGTGAAAGATTCGTGCAGCATAACCATTGACACCAATGCGACTTGCAAATTAGTGGTTTCTGCCGCTGTAACACCTAAAAATTGTACAAGTGCAGGCAGTATCAAACTGACTGTTACTGGTGGTAGTGGCAAATACGCATACATCTGGAATGATAATGCGACGGTTAATTCACCAAAGCGCACCAAATTAAATGCAGGTACATACACCGTAATCGTAAAAGATACCAGCAGTACATCTAAATGTTCAACTTCGCTTCTCAGCATTCTTGTTGCCGATAATTGTCAAGAAGTTTGCACGCTTAATGCTTCAGCGCGTGTTACAAACAAATCCTGCGATGCAAATGGTAATTTAATTTATGGTTCTATTAACGTTACACCAACAGCTGGAACTGCACCAATAACTTACAATTGGTCAGATTGTAGAGACGTTGCATGCAACGTCTCTACAAGAACAAATTTATTCGCAGGAACGTATGCGGTTACTTTAACCGATGCAAAAGGTTGTAGCTATATCATCAAAAATATTGTCATTCTCGAGAGTTGTCAAACACCCATTACAAACACATGTAAATTAGTGGCGAGTGCTAAAGTGATTGCTAAAAATTGCACAACTGGCGGCGAGATAAACTTGACGGTAGCTGGTGGTTCTGGAAATTACCAATATATTTGGAATGACAACGCTGGAATAAATTCATCAACACGTACAAATTTGACAGAAGGAATTTATTCAGTTATTATTAAAGACTCAACAGGTTGCGCTGATACACTCAGAAATATTTCAGTTTTAAACACTTGCCCGACCCCTACATCTTGCACATTAAAAGCAACAGCACAAGTAACCGACAAAACTTGTACTGATGGTGGAAAGGTTAACATTTCGACAAATCTTGTTGGTAATTTCACTTATTCTTGGAGCGATAATGCAAGTATCAATTCCAGTACTCGCATTAATTTAACGGACGGAACTTATTCGGTTATTGTAAAAGATAATACGACTAATTGTGCCGATACAATAAAAAATATTGTTGTCAACGATTTATGTCTAATAGTTGACAGTTGCCAGTTGACAGTTGGTAGTAAAGTGACTAACAAAACTTGTACTTCTGCTGGAAAAATAACAATTTCTGTCAATGCCAAAAACAATTACGAATTACGCATTACTAAGTCTGGGGTTTTAGTTTTAGATTCTTTCGTAAACTATCAACTAACAACCATCAACTATCAACTAGATTCGGGGTTGTACACTGTTATTGTTCGCGATGCAGTTAAAAATTGTGCTGATACGATCAGAAATATTTCAGTATTGAACACTTGTATCACACCAACAAC
>JAYWBA010000193.1:0-4193 GCA_043781915.1 Saprospiraceae bacterium | reverse complement strand
ATATTGAAGTTGTTGCTATCAACGACTTAACCGACAATAAAACTTTAGCACACTTATTAAAGTACGATTCAATTCACGGTCGTTTTCATGGCGAAGTTACTTCGGATGAAAACTACATTACTGTGAACAATCATAAAATACTCGCCCTTTCTGAGCGCGATCCAACTAAATTACCTTGGGGTGCTAACAAAGTAGATGTTGTTATTGAGTGCACGGGTAGATTTACTGATTTGGAATCGGCTAAGCTACATATCAATGCAGGTGCGCGTAAAGTTATCATTTCTGCTCCTGCAACGGGCGAATTAACGACGATTGTTTTAGGAGTGAATGACGAAAAAATTACTGCCGATATTGATGTCTATTCAAACGCATCGTGCACAACGAACTGTTTGGCGCCGATGGTAAAAGTTTTAGACGATTTATTGGGCATTGAAAGTGGTTTTATGACGACTATTCACGCTTATACATCCGATCAAAACTTGCAAGACGCGCCACACAAAGATTTACGTCGCGCACGTGCTGCAGCTTTGAGTATTATTCCTACTTCAACAGGTGCAGCAAAAGCAGTTGCTTTGGTATTGCCGCATTTGAAAGGAAAATTAAATGGTAATGCTATGCGCGTCCCTGTTCCAACAGGTTCTGTAACAGATTTTACGGCAACTGTTCGCAAATCTGCAACTAAAGATGAAATTAATGCAGCCTTCAAAGCCGCAGCAGAAGGTCCGTTAAAAGGCATTTTGCACTACGAAACTGACCCAATTGTATCAGCTGATATTGTTGGCGACAGACACTCTTGTATTTTTGATTCTGATTTAACGATGGTGATTGGTAACCAAGTTAAAATTGTGGGTTGGTACGATAATGAATCGGGTTATTCTGCACGTTTAGCTGATTTGGCTGCGCGCGTGAGTGCTTTGGTTTCGAAGTAATTGACAGTTGACAGTTGACAGTAAAAATATCAAACCTCGTAGGTTTTAAAAACCTACGAGGTTTTTTTATTTTCTTCTCGGTAAATCGTCAATGCGTTCACCGTAACCCTTTCATTCATCTTTTTCGTAAGGAATGGCATCATTAATCCAGATGACTGGATTACATAAATCTTTGCCTTTATAAATTCTGTATTTACGATTGATTTCTTCATTTCTATGTTGTTCAAATTTTTCTATCGAACCAGCATTTTTAATGTAATCTGCTTTAGCTAATGGATATTTATCCAGAATACTATAAAACTGTTTCATAGTTTTAATCGTATCTCGAGCTGCGGAAAATATATTCATTTCTTCAAGCTTTAAACCTGATTCAGCATTCGATCTAAAATTTTCTTCCGCCGTTTCTTTTCTAAAAAACAATAAACCATAGCTTGAAGTCAAATATTTTTCTGCGCCATATTTTTTTGCAATATCCAATAGTTCACCTAAAGTTAATTTCGGAATGCCATAATTCATATCATTTGCGTAATACGTATAATCGTTTGGGATCGTCTCATTATTTTGTTTAAACATCTCTCTCCCAAGCAATTCGTGTTTATACATCTCTGTTACATAGGTGCTATCAAAATAAATCAGAACAGAATCTTTAGCAATTCTATCTTCAAAACCATATCGAGTTGCTATTTCAGTTTGTTGTGCAAAAGTTCGTTGCGGCTTCTTCATAAAATAATAATGGTTGGTAGCGAGTAGCTTAAGATAGATTGCAGCGAAAGTAGAATCAAAATACACCAAACTCGAATCCGCCCTAATTTCTTCTTCAACGTTGAATTTTCTGGCTAAAATTCTTAATTCTTCGGTTGTTCGAAAAGGTTTTTGGCTGTATTGTGCTAATTTTTGAGCATGATCTTTTTCCCACTTTGTTTGTTGTACAAAATATCTATTAATTGAATCTTTATCGCAAAACTTTAAAAAGCTCCAACCACATATTTTATCCTCCAATCCAAATGGCTTTGCAAGTTCTTTCATTTTTTCAAAAGAAGTTATGATTTTGGTAGACGGATTTTGAGCTATGCTTGAATAGAATAGGATGGAGAAAAAACAAAACAGTAAACCTTGTTTAACTGCGTTAGTATTCATAATGATTATACATTTAGGAGTGCTTTATTTTCTTGTAAATTTAAAGTTATAATTTTGAATTAATAAAAATTTAACCACCAAATTTCACAGAATTTCGACGAAATCCATAAGTTTCCTTAACTTTGAATCTTAATTCATATTTTTTGCCCATTTAGGTTACTCCATGCTAAAAAGACTCGTGTGCGTTCTTGTTTTCATTCTATTAAATTTAAATTATTTTGCGCAAGCCCAAGCTGTTCAGAACGCCGCTGCAATGGGTAAAGGCGTGAATTTTTCTGGTTTTGAAGGCGGTGTCGATTTAAAAGTTTTGCCGAGTTACCGTGCACACATGGCAATTCTCAAAAACATTGGTGTAAAGACCGTTCGCTTGCCTATTGATTTCGCGCCATCGTTCTCAACCACTGCACCTGTTAAACTTATAAACTCTGATAATTTCGCTGTATGTGATTCATTCATTCAATGGGCAAAAGAATTTAATTTCAATCTCATTCTCGATTTTCACAGCAATCCGAGTATAACAACCGCTTTGATGGGCGATAAAGCACATATTGCCTCTATTTGGAAAAACATTGCCAAACGGTATGCAGCGCTGCCGAGCAATCAATTCTTTTTCGAACTTTTTAATGAACCGAATGGCGTTACAACAGCGCAATGGAAACCTGTGGCGCAAGAAATTATAGATTCAATTCGTTTGGTAGCTCCAGATCAAACGCTCATTACAGGTGGCGCAGATTATAATAGCATTGGCAGTTTGAATGACCTTGGAACTTTTAACGATAAGAACATCATTTATACTTTCCATTTTTACGATCCATTTCTTTTCTCCCATCAAGGTGCAGATTGGGTTGGCGATGCTGTTTCAACTTTACAAGTTCCGTACCCTTACGATGCAGCAACAATGCCGCCTTTAAATAGCAAAGCCAAAGGAACTTGGGGAGAAAGTTTGTACAATTCGTATAGCTCTGATGGTACGGATGTTAAAATTTTATCGACTATTAAAGTCGCAAGCGATTGGTCTATAAAAAACAATGTGCCTATTTTTTGTGGTGAATTTGGTTCGCTCGGCACATTTTCAGAAGAAGCAAGTCGTTGCAGACACATGAAAGCGATGCGTGGTGCTTTAGAAAGTTTTAAAATTCCTTACACTTGGTGGGAGTATTTATCGAGTTTTTCTTTTTTCAATGGCAATCCACTGTATGGCGATATACCCACCTGTTTTCAGGATGCTTGGGGTTTAGTAGGTTATAAAGCTTTGCCATCGCCAAGTACTTTTAAACTCATGGATTTTGACACTATTCCAGCCGCTTTTGGTGGCGATTACGATAATGGTTGCACAAATGGCTATCAAGTTGTTACTAATCCGTATAAAACAGGATTAAATAATAGCAATACTGTCGGGAAGTTTACAAAATGTGCGGGTGCTAAATCTTGGTCGGCTATGTATTTAGGTTTTGCCAACTTGTTGAATGTGCAAGCCAACACTTCTAAAAAATTCTGCTTGAAAGTATATTTTGAACAAGCTGTTCAAAGTGTTTATGTTAATATTCAACAAGGTTATGGTAATCCACCGTATTGGTCGCAAACGATTACAGGAAATTTTCCTACAAAACAATGGAGCGAAGTTTGTTTCGATTTAACTAAAAATTCAGAGGAAGGTGTTAAAGCACCTGCCGCTGGAAATAAATATACGCAATTTATTTTGGGTTTTGATTTGAGTAATACACCAACAGTCAATCAAATCTATTATTTCGATGATGTCGTTTTAAGAGATGTATCGACCAATTCTGCCGTTTCTGACACTAATGATTTTACAGTAACGATTTACCCCAATCCTGTTGATGATAATTTAAATGTGGTTATTAATTCTCCAAACGCATCAAATGCTACAATTGTAATTAGCGATAGTTTTGGCAGAACTTTAGTAACCCAGAATTTGAAAACTGAAAGTGGCAATTCCATTGTTCCTATCGATGTTTCACATTTAGCTTCAGGTGTTTATACATTGTCTTTTAATTCAGAAGGCAACTTTAAAACGCTAAAATTTATTAAAGAATAAAGGTAGGGGTTTTGAGAAAACTTCGTTTTCGATGAAAATTGTTTAAACAGTAAATGGTGTGATTAACCTAT
>JAYWBA010000192.1:0-29972 GCA_043781915.1 Saprospiraceae bacterium | reverse complement strand
TAAAGAGCTTTACGCGGCTTATCCGAATAATGTATCGTTTAAAAACGGCTTGGCGATTTCTTTTGAAAAACTCGGTATTACGCACACGTACTTGGGCAATTTGGAGAAAGCCTTGGGATTTTATGAAGAAGAAACTAAACTTTTTAAAGAGCTTTACGCGGCTTATCCGAATAATGTAGATTTTAAAAACGGCTTGGCGATTTCTTTTGAAAAACTCGGTATTACGCACACGTCCTTGGGCAATTTGGATAAAGCCTTGGGATTTTATGAAGAACGCAATAGATTAGGTAAAGAGCTTTACGCGGCTTATCCGAATAATGTATCGTTTAAAAACGGCTTGGCATTATCGTACCAACATTTGGGATGGCATTTAGAAAAAATGGGGAAACCAGCTCAATCCATAGAAAATTATTTAGAATCAGAAAAACTCTTGAAACAATTAATTATTGATGCACCAGCTTATGTAGAGTTCAAACAAAATTTAACGTGGGTGCAAAAAAGGTTGGCGGCGTTGAATCAATTGCCATCCCTATTTGAATTAGAAAAAACAGGAACACCTCAAAAAGAAATTGAAGGATATAGAATTGGCATAGACAGTCTGAAAAATGAAGCGGATAAAGTCGAGATTCAAACTAAATTGGTTAATGTGTATGAAAAATTATTAACACAGTACAAAGGCAATAAGGAAGATACTACAACTTGCGCCAACGAAAATGGAAGTTTATCGTTTTATCAATTGTTTAAAAAGCAATTTATTGAAGCACAAAAAACTGCTTTGCGGGGTCTTGCTTTAGATGCTTCTCAAACTTGGATTAAAACAAACTTGGCACATGCGTTACTTTTCCAAAATAAATATTCCGAAGCTGAAAAAGTGTACTTGGAATTAAAACCTTTGAAAGATGCACAAGGCAATTCGTTTGCAAAGGCTTTCATAGACGATTTAGATGCACTTGAAAAAGCGGGTATTACACACAAAGATGTGGCAAAAATTAGAGCGTTGTTGAAAGAGTAATAAGATTGTCTGAACTGTGATTTTTTTGATTTATCTGATTGCCATGATTTGCGAGCAAAATAACGAATCAAGCTCATCATAGAAATCAAAAAAATCACAGTTCAGACAATTAAGCCGTAGCAAACCCCGTAAACCGTCTAACATTTTCAGGATGAAACCCAATGACAATATCGGACGCAGGGATACCGCGTTTCATAAGTTCTTCGCCTACTTGAATTTCTGTATTGTTAACTAACAACCAAACCTTGCCATTTTCTTTGATGCTGAAATGAAAGAGAACAGAATGGATATAATGTTTTTCGTGCCAACCACTTTCAACTAATTGAAATTGATGATGTACTGTATCAGTGATGAGTTGAAATTCGATACCAGAGATAGATTTATCCTCAGCTTCTTCGCGAAGATAATTTTCAATAATTGTTTGATATTTTTTTATCTTTTTATCCATTTTACTATTTCAATTTTTGAAGCATCAAATATAATGATTTCTACGTTAAAATGTGCGCAAATTGTTTCAATTTCGATATCCGTGAAAAAAGTTTCAAACACTTCTTCTGTTACCGCAAGAAACAAATTGCGTTCAGCATCTTTATTGCTCATAAAAAATCTATAAACGCTATACTGACCAAAAGCGGCATGAAAATCATAAGTCAAAGAAGTTCCCAAAAAGCTTTTGATTTCAACCGCAATTTTCTCAACGCCTCGTTCGGCAGCAATAATTTTTTCTCCTCCCAAATCAACCTCGAATGCTTTTTTGTTAAGGCGGTTAATATAATATGGATCATCTGTTATTGTCCATCCATCTTTAATAAGTGCCTCTTTTACAATTTTATGATAAATATCTTTTGCCATAGTATGTTTGTATCAAAAACGAAATACATTATTAGATAGATTGCAAAAGAACCTCAATAGGTTCTTTTATATCGAGCTTTTTTATAAGTTGGTTGAATCGAGCGCGGTTAAAATTTGTAAAATTTTGCTCTGTTTTTAATTGTTCAATGTCCAATTTTTTTCTGATAAGTTTACTGATGACAGCTAAAATGTGTTCTTTCTTCTTTGTATTTTTGTCTAACACATCAGCCAATTGCATAAGAATCTCTGCATCACTCAGTTGAGTGATTTGACTTATTATATCAAGCTTTACAGATTCAGGTACTAACATATTAACGCAAATAATTTTATACAAATGTAAGCAATTTCTGGATTACTGAAAAATTTATCTTGATAGATCATTACTAAGCCTCCGTAAATTTCAAAAGCTCCGTTAATTCTTCATCGCTAATATTTTCTTTTTCAGATTTATCGAAAATGGTGAGAAGGTAAATTTTATCATTTACTATTTTTACACAAGTAATGACGCGTGCACCACCGCGTTTACCGCGCCCTTTCGAGGTAATTGCCATTCTAATTTTATAGCAACTTCTCCCAAGCGATTCACCTTGAAAAGGATCGTCAAGAAGATTGGATTTGACAATATCTAAATCATCCGCAATAGATGGGTATTTTTTTCCTAAACGCTTCAAATCTTTAAGAAGGTCTGGACTTGGTATAAAATTCATAGTATGTAGTTGGTAGTGAAATTAAACTTGAAGCGTTTTTTGAGAAACATAATCTGGATGATGTACTGCAATATCTGCTCTCAACTCCTTCATCATTTCGTCCCAACTCATCAGTTCAATTTCACCCCGCTGATGCGCTTTCATTTGCTCAACGGCGCGCTTCAAGCCTTCCAAAATTTCTGCTTTGGTTGGTTCAGGCTCAAACTCAGGCTCAGCCATTTCAATTTTTTTTGTCTTGACTTTAAGTTTTTTAAATAAAGTCATTAAAAAACTTTCGTCCGCATCGTTGAAAGTTATTTGAATACTTTTAGTCATTAGAAAATATTTTAGAGTACAAAAATAAACTAATTTTTCAAACAGATACTTTTAGGGTTGGGTTTTTTTATTTTTTACAACACTTTCTGCCTTAATTTCCCATTCTGACACAACCATGACAGTACACAGACGGATTATGTCATCTGTTTGTCAAATTCAATTTTTGGTGAGTTTTATAGTTGCATTCAGATTTCAAACGGCATAGTTTTGAGAAATTGTTTTACAGATGCTTTCATTTCTGCATTTTCAAACGGCTTAAACATGAATGTAATTTCAAGAAGATATTTTTTAGAAAGTGGTTTTAAAGCGACGCTATTAATCGTCTTAACGAACCCGTTAAAGTTATTTGCTTCTTCTAAAATCGAATTGCCTTCTTGGATAGAATTGGTAGATTATGCGCGGTGGTGTCCGACAGTCCATAATTTGCAACCACACCAAGTTAAAATTATTTCTGACTCGGAAGCTGAATTGTATTACAACCCAGCTCGACTTTTACCTGTGGGTGATCCAAACGCCATTTTTGTAACTATTGCGATGGGGATTTTTGTCGAGCATCTATCTATTGCGGCCGGTAAACACGGCGCAAATGTCGAAATTGCCGAAGTGTATAGCCCCATAAAAACAAATGCTACGGCATCAACACTTTTTGCTAAATTAAAACTTTCACCAGCCCTTGAAAAAGAAACACTTGATAGAGCGTTAATTTTAAAAAGAAGGACATCGCGTTTGCATTACGATGCCAAACCTTTGAAAGAAGAAACTTGTGATAAAATAAAATATCAGGCAGAAAAATTGGGACATGAGTTTTTCCATTCATCCGATAAAGACTTTGTCGATTTTATTATAAAACTCAATCAGCAAACATTGTTTGAGGATTTGCAATCAAAACCTGATAGGGATGAACTCAATAATTTATTCCGATACTCACAAGAAGAAGCCGAAACTAAGAAAGATGGACTTTGGGCAAAGTGTATGGGATTTTCGGGTTCATTAATGAAATCTGTTTTCATTCATCACGCACAATGGGAAAAGGGTTTGCGCAAGAAAATTCTGAAGCGTTACTACAAAGCCTCATTCAAAGGTACACAAACTATTGGCTGGTTTGGTGGAAAGTTCGATAATACTGCGGACTGGCTACAAGCGGGAAAAATGTTAGCGCGCAATTGGCTTTTACTCACGCAACACGGCGCATACATTCAACCTTTTGGTTCATTGATAACGAATGAAGGTGCTTATAAACGCATCAATGAAAAATTTACCCAACCCCAAAAAGATAAAAAAATTTGGATGATTTTTAGAGCGGGTTACAGCAGTGAACCGACAAGAAGTTATCGCTTAAACGTAAACGAAATCATTATTAAATAGAAAAATTATGAGGGAGTATTTAATTTTAGGTTATGCCTGGTTTTTAGAATTTTGTAGAAAACCATTGATGTTATCCGATGGGACAATAAAATTAATTTTTATTCCGGGTTTCAATCGCATACGCTGTTTTAATGCCAAAGCACGCGCTTACGATGAATTCATTAAAGCCAGAAGGAGCGTTCCAGGTTATCGCGCATTTTTGAAGTCTAAAAACTTTTCAAAGCCTTCTTTCAGTGGCATCGTTCCGAATATCGAAGAAATTCCGATAACGGATAAAGAAAACTATGTCAAATTATATTCTATGGATGAACGTTGCGTACATGGCAAGGTGCCAACAACGGGTGTCATTATTGACGAATCATCGGGCAGTAGTGGAACAGCTACGAATTGGGCACGCGGAAAAAAGGAACGTGCCAGAAATTCAAAATTCATCAAGTTTGGGTTGCATAACCTCATGGGAAGTGAGCCCGTTTTTATTATCAATGCTTTTGCGCTCGGTGCGTGGGCGACGGGTATTAATATTACGATGAGTTGTGAAAAATTTTCGATGTTGAAATCGCTCGGACCCGATAAAATTAAGATTGAAAATACGCTCAAAAAATTTGGCACTGCGCATAAATACATTATTTTGGGTTATCCCCCATTTTTGAAATTACTCGTCGATAATTCTGAAATTGATTGGAAAGCGTATAATGTTTCATTTATTTTTGGTGGAGAATCCATGTCGGAAGGTATGCGCGATTATTTGTTAGCTAAAGGTATTCGCAAAGTGTATAGTTCTTTTGGTGCATCCGATTTAGAACTCAATATCTCTTCCGAAAACGATTTTACCATTAGTTTGAGAAGATTATTGCGTTCGAACGCCCCACTGCGCGAAAGAATTCTGAAATACACGGGTGCATTACCGATGTTGTTTCAATACAATCCCTCTGATTTTCTGATAGAATCAACTGATATTGGCGAACTAATCATTACTATTTGCCGCCCCGATTATATTTCTCCTAAAGTGAGATACAATATTCACGATAGAGGGCATGTGCTACAAATGAAAGAGTTGTACGCTATTTTGAAAGAACTGCACATTAGCGAAACTGAATTAATAAAACCACTAACGGATTTGCCCATTCTTTTGCATTATGGCAGAGCAGATATGACCGTTTCATTTTTTGGTTCAAATATAAGTCCGACCGATGTTCAAGAAGCATTGTACAATTTGCCTAATTTAGTGAATAATGTTAATTCTTTTTGTTTAAATACTGTTGAAGATAAAGATGGCAATAAACAATTCGCTGTGTCTTTCGAGTTGCAGCAAAATAAAAGCCCAGCGTGCATTGATTTGAAAAAAACACAAGCTGAATTTTTTGAGCAACTCACCAAAACAAATCAAGATTTTAGAGAAGCTAAACGCATGACTACACGTGCCGACCAAACCGTCATTTATATTCACGATTTCGGGCAAGGTCCGTTTGCGAATAGTGACATTCGGATTAAATCGAAATATATTAGTAGTTGATGTTGCGTAAGCTGCTCTACTGCTTGCTTAACATCAGCTACAAAAATAATTTTTGTAAAAAGCATAATTGAATCGCCGAAACATAACAATCGTAGTTATGTTTCGGCTTTTCAATTATATCTTAAAACATAACAAAAATTATTACGTTTCATGAGGTTGCACGAAACATAACAACAAAAGTTATGTTTTAATGAGCAAGCTGCAAAGTTTTGAAAAAAAAATTTAAGAAAAAAATTTGTTCACACAATTACAAATAAAATCCCAACGGATAGATTATATACTCTAGAAAAAACAATCCCCAAAAAATCATGTAGAATTGTTTGACTTGTTTGTCGTCGCTCACAGTGAGTTGATTTGAGCGATAAAGGAAAAAAGCCAACGCCGCAGTTTGTGTGATTATATAGAAAACTTTTGAGGGTAATTGACCAACGAGCGCTGCAAAAATGATGTATATATAAGCGAAAGAGACAATAACGACACCTATCAAAAACGCACTGCGTCTTCCGTTCTTAACGGCTAATGTGCCAAATTTATATTCGGCATCGCCTTCAGTGTCTGGAATATCTTTAAATAAAGCGATACCGATACTGAAAGCCGTTACAAAAATAGTTAGAGGAATAATGGCGGGTGTAAACGACCATTCTCCCGTGAGTTCGTGTCGGAAGTGCAAATAAAATCCGATATTAACGAGCAATCCGCGCACAACGGAAATTGCTGCTGCAGCGGCTAAATAATTGCGTTTGAATTTTAAAGGAGGTAAAGAATAGGCGGTGCCGATACCCATGATTAAGAATATCAGTAAAAAAAATGGTAGCGACAAATACAATGCTGCTGCTAAAGATATAAATCCGCAAACTAAAACGATGCGCAGTGCGTTCTGTTTGCTAAGTGTGCCTGCAGCAATGGGTAGCCAAGGTTTATTAATTTTATCGACTTCAATATCGCTCCATTGGTTCAAACCTGTGATATAAATATTACACGTTAATGCGCTCAATAAACTCAACGGTAAAAGCAAAGTAGCAATAATTTTGTGCTCTGCTGTGCCAATTGCGATGGCAAAAATGGCAAGAATGCTGAGCGTACTTCCTATAATTGTGTGTGGGCGACTGAACTGCCACAAAATCTTTAAACTCTTCATGCGTAAATTTACGTAAATAATACAGGTGCAGTTTAAATGACCGTATTTTACACCAAAATAAAAAATTTTCGTATTCTATGATAAAAACGGATTATGATATTGTGGTTATAGGTTGCGGTCCAGCAGGAACAACAACGGCGCGCGTTGCTGCAGAAAAAGGTTTGAAAGTTTTACTAATCGATAAAAGGCAAGAACTCGGTGCTCCTATTCAATGTTCGGGTGCATTAAGTGCTAATGCTTTGGAGGAAGTCGGCGTTAAACCTATTTCTGAATTTGTACAAGAAGCTGTTTATGGTTTTAGCGTTTATAATAATGAAGGCAACGATACAGTACTCGATTACCGCCAACTCAAACCTGAAAAATATGGAACTGGATTGGATAAAAAGCCACTTGGCTATGTAGTTGATAGGCGTCGATTCGACCGTTATTTGTTCACTTTAGCCGAACGCGTAGGCGTAGAAATCTGGTTGAAAACGGAGGGCGAAAATTACAAACCATTAGAAGATGGCACTTGCGAAGTCTATTTGCGTCGATTGAACAAAGACATTACCATAAAAACAAAAGTTTTGGTCGGTGCCGATGGCTTGCAATCGCAAGTAGGGAAATGGGCAGGTTTACAAACGCATATCAAAATGACGGAATTGGCGAGTTGTTTTCAATTTATTGTCGATGGCGTTGAAACCAATGGATTGCTCGAAATAATTACAGGACATGAATGGGCACCGGGTGGTTATGCTTGGTTGTTTCCGAAAGGGAATGGTTATGCTGAAGTTGGTTTGGGTGTCATTCGCACAATGACTAAAGAAAATGCGCAATGGCATTTAGATCATTTCATACAAAATTCATTTTTGAAAGAAAGACTCAAAAATGCGCGCACTTTAGAAATTCACGGCGGTGGTGTGCCATTAGCAGCGCCTTTAAAAACGCAGTACACCAACAATCTCATTTTAGTGGGTGATGCGGCGCGACATGTCAATCCGATTACAGGCGGTGGATTACACACCGCAATGAAAGGTGGAATGATTGCAGGTGAATTTCTGGCAGAATTAATTCATGGGGGTAAAGAAGCGCGCGCTGAAAACTTGAAAGGTTACCAAGATGCGTGGCTCGAACAACTCGGTAATAAAATGTGGCAGCTATACCGTACTAAAAAAGATATTTTTCTAACCAAAGATATTACCAAACGGAATGCAAAACTCTACGACACAATGTCCGATTATTTCAACCCCAATTCTATTTACAAAAAAGTTTAGCGCTATGAAAATGAAAGAACCAGTTGTTTTTCAAATTGGATGGAATGCTTGTATCAATTGCGGTGCCTGCGTAGCAGTTTGTCCGCACGATGCCGGTTTTATTTCTGCTTTCGATACCATTGCCGTCAATAAACCCTGCGACATTGCGTGCATGGTATGCGTAGATATTTGCCCAGTTACAACTATCACACACATTAATTTTTCTGATTGGAAAAATTAGTGGAATAATTCGTCAAATTTCTTCCTTTTGCTTTGTGTGATATCTATATTTATGTAATTTGCGTGTAATTACTTAGTTGGCTATCAATGTTACAAGTTTCCCGCAGAAATTCGCAGAAATGAGGCAACTGTTATGTTTCAGCGGATTTCTTCGAGAAATTTATCTAAGGTTATGTAATTACATTTGTATTTAAATTGGAAATTCATGGCAACTGAAAATTCGTACAAACCCTTACTCGAGACCGAACAAAAGGCTTTAGAGATTAATTTAGACGACCAGATTTACGGCACTTTCGCCGAAATTGGCGCAGGACAAGAAGTCGCACGCTATTTTTTTCAAGTTGGCGCTGCGGCAGGAACGGTGGCAAAAACCATGAGTGCTTACGATAAAACCATTAGCGATGAAGTGTATGGCGTTGAAGCTAACGGTCGGTATGTGTGCGAAGCACGCTTATATAAAATGCTCGATCACGAATACGCTTTAATGCAAACGCGGTTGCGCCAAGAGCGACCGCACACCAATTTTTTTGTTTTCGCCGATACCGTTTCAGCTATCAATTTCACCAAAACTATTAAAGGTGAAGGTTGGTTAGGAATACGTTTTCAGCTTTCGCCCGATGGGGAAAGCAACGATTTGGTTTTGCACGTCCGAATGCTTGATGGCGAAAACCGTTTGCAACAACAAGCCATTGGCATTTTGGGTGTGAATATGCTCTATGGCGTTTATCGTTTTTCAAATAATATTCCGATGTTGGTGCAATCGCTCATGGATAGTTTGCGCGGTCGCGTTTCTATAGATTTAATTCGCCTCACGGGTGCAAATTTTGCCAATATTGATAACAGGTTGCTCAGTTTGTGGTTGGTGAAATACAGAATGACGGATGTGGCTATTTTCGGTGCCGACAAACGCAATATTCATGCGGGTGAGTTTTTGTACAAAAAAAATGTGCTCGTGGTGCGCGGTTCGTTTCGACCTGTGACTTTAGTGAACGAAGACATGATTCAAGCTTCGTGGGCGCAATTTAGAAATGAACCTGATATTGATGCCAAAAAATGTTATTTGATGATGGAAATTACGCTCGACAACCTCAAACTCGAAGGCGTTATTGACGAAAAAGATTTTCTCGATCGCGCCGATTTACTCTGTGCCTTGGGTTATACGGTTATTATTTCCGATTGTGAACAGCACAAAAAGCTGATAAATTATTTGAACGAGTTTAAAATTCAGAAACTCGGTATGGTGGTGGGCGTAAAACAATTACTCGATACCATTAACGATAAATATTATAACAGTCTCGACGGTAGTTTGCTTTCGGCTTTTGGCGAATTATTCACGCGCAATGTCAAAGTATATGTTTACCCGATGTTACAAGAAGGTAGCAGCGAATTGATGGATGCAAACAATTTGCCTGTGCCCGATGGTGTTAAATTTTTGTATCAGCACCTCATTGAATCGAAACACATCGAAGATATTGTGAATTACCACGCCGAAAACTTGCATATTTATTCTAAACAAGTGCTCGCCATGATTAAGCACGATGAATCGGGATGGGAAAATATGGTACCTGCCAAAGTAGTGAAATTAGTGAAAGAAAAATTCTTGTTCGAGTTTCCAGCAAAAAGCATGGTGTTTGAGTATTAATTATTAAGAATGCTTACATTTACAATCCTGCAATATACCTGCTTAATGTTTTTTTATTAAAAATACCCTTCAAACAATGCTCCAAGTCAAGAATTTATTTGTTTTAATTTTTACAGTTTTACTTATCGCCGCATGCAATAAAACAAATAACAACAGCACAACAAACGATCAGCATATTTCCGTCCTAACGCAGCACAACAACAATACGCGTAGTGGTTGGAACAACAACGAAACGAAATTGACAACGAGCAATGTTAACGCAAAAACTTTTGGAAAACTATTCGCATTGAGCGTTGACGATCAAGTTTATTCGCAGCCTTTAGTAGTAGGTAATGTGCCCATAACTGGCGGCACACACAATGTGGTTTATATTGCTACGGTAAATAATTCTGTTTATGCTTTCAATGCCGATGATGGCACGCAATATTGGCAGAAAAGCTTTACTGCCTCTGGTATGCGCCCACCAAAAAACACGGATATGACAGGTGCGTGTGGTGGTGGTTATCAAGATTTCAGCGGAAATATTGGCATTGTTGGTACACCTGTTATTGATTCCACTTTACAGACAATGTATTTTGTGGCGCGAAGTACCGATGGAAAAACTTTTGTAGAACATTTGCACGCCATAAATATTGTAACAGGAAACGAAAACACAGGAAGCCCCGTAAAAATTACAGCAACATATAAAGGAACGGGTGGTGGCAACGTGAATGGCACTATTACTTTCAATCCGCAAACGGCGAATCAACGTTCTGCACTCACTTTAGTGAATGGAACTGTGTATGTAACTTTTTCTTCACATTGCGATTGGGGTCCGTATCACGGTTGGATTTTAGGATATGACGTTTCGACTTTAGTACAAAAAATTGTGTATAACGATACACCCAACGGCGAAGCGGGAGGTATTTGGCAAAGTGGCGGCGGCATAGCAGCCGATGCTCAAGGAAATTTATATTTTGTAATTGGTAATGGTACAGTGGGCGTTGGTACTGATGCTGCGAATGTTCTCAATCGTGGCGAAAGCGCTATGAAACTCACACCTTCTGGTTCTACTTTGACTGTGAGTTCTTTTTTTACGCCATATAACTATCAAGTGCTTGAAGCTGATGATTTAGATTACGGTACTTTGGGTGCATTTCTGATTCCGAATACCAATCTTTTTTTTACGGGTTGTAAGGATGGCAATTTGTACATCATCAATAAAGACATTATGGGTGGCGTTTCTGCAACAAAAAATAATATTGCTCAAACCATTTTTACAATTACAGATGCCAATATGCACTGTCAACCCACTTATTATAAAGGTACAACGAAAGAATTTGCTTATATCTGGGCAGAAAACGATAAATTGCGCGCCATTCCTTTCAATCGCACTACTAATTTATTTGACGATACGAAACAAGTTTTTGGAACGACTTCAGGTCCGACAGGACAAAATGGTGCTGTGCTTTCGGTTTCATCAAATGGTGCTTTAGATGGTACAGGTATTTTGTGGGCATCGTATGCGGCGAGTGGCGATGCTGAACACACCGTTAGTCCGGGCATTTTGCGGGCTTTCAACGCTAATGACATTACGAAAGAGCTTTGGAATAATAATGCACAAACAGCTGCGGATAGATCGGGTAATTATGCCAAATTTGCAGCACCTACTATTGCAAATGGTAAAGTTTATTTACCTACGTTTTCAAATCAGGTCGGCGTTTATGGATTGAAATAAATAACTTTGAACCAAAAACTGTTGCAACACATTGCACGGCATCATACAAGTTGAAAGTGAGTAGACTGTTGCTGCAGAATTAGAAGTTGCTCACGCATAATAGAATTCTAAAAAGTTTCTGAATGGGTTCAATTTAACTTTGAACCCAGTCAGAAACTTTTTTTTGAAATATAATAACACAGACTTTCTGTTTCATCGTATATTAAATGAACTTGTTTAAACTTTTTGTTTTCAGGCGAAAAGAGCCATTTGCAGCCAAAACAAATAAGTTTAAACAAGTTCAATATACACTTCAACATTTTTCACCCTTTTAAACTCTTCAACATTTTGAAATCAAAATTCCACATTCTAATTATTTTATTTTTTGCTTTCAATACAATTGTAGCCAAAGCTCAAACGCCCGATATAAAACCTTTGTACGTTTTTTCTTGGGACAACGATTTTCTAAACATTGTTGGAAAGGGAACAGATAAATATTATTCAGGTGGTTTGAAATTTGAAGTACTCTACAAAAATAAAAGAACAAAAAACTGTATTACAGATAAAGCACTGCTAACATTTAGAGCAGATACGAATAAAATCTATTCTTGGTCAGTTACTCAGAAGACATTTACACCGGAAGATATTAAACGCACTGTGATGTATGATGGTGATTGGCCCTACGCCGCTGGTTTATACTTATCGCACAATGTTTTTTCTGTAAATAATAAGAAAAATATTGCTATCAGATCGGGATTTGATGTAGGCGTATTAGGGCCTTCTGCTTTTGGTGGCGAAGTACAAAGTTGGTTACATGGTGTTATACATTATGCCAGACCACAAGGATGGTCGCACCAAATAAATAATACTTTGATTTTAAACTTCAATGAGGCGATTGAGCCTAAACTGTTCGCCACTCAGAATTTGGAAATTATTGGCAATGCTGAAGCGGATTTTGGTACTACTTTAAATAGCACTAAAATGGGCATACAAGTGCGCTTAGGAAAATTGAATGATTATTTTGCGCCAAAAGCTGGTAACAAGCAAATATTTCTGACTTATAGTTTTAATGCGAATTGGGTGCTATACGATGCTTATTTGGAAGGAGGGCTTTTCGATAAAACTAATTTGAAAGAATCTACACGATTAGAATATAAATTGTCTTCTTCTGAAATAAATAATTTCTACTTCGAAAATAAAGCGAGTTTAAATCTGATTTTTAAAAATTGGTCATTCATTTATACCCAAACCTATACTACTCCACAAACTAAAAGAACGGATGAACATTCCTACGGAAATGTTTCTTTCTTTTTCAAAATAAATAATTTTTTGTGAAAATAGTAAACAGACTTGCCTGTTTTATAATTCGAAGGTTTGCCTGGCGTGAGTTCTGTTTGAGTAAAATCGGTAGCAATTGGTGCGAGTTGCCAAGCTGTTTCACTCAACGAACCATCAATATTTATACTTTCGGTTAATCGCACTGCCGAAGTGTGCTTTCTACTGCCGAGTTCAAGGTTTGGAGTGGTTTGATTTTGTAGGTAATTGGAAGAGATGAAAAGAAATAAAATTGGCAAGTACGAGGCGCGCATGATTTTTCAGATTTTGAATTGACGGCGCAAAGATAGTGGTTTTCTAAGAGAGAACCTTATTGATTTCCCATTATTGCTGAATGACAAATATTAGCTGATAGAGCTGTAGCCGTTAGATAAATTAATCATTATTGGTTGAAGGGTAACGTTCACTAAGTGCTATTCTGTAAAAACAATTCGGACTAATAATACTATCTCTATTATCAGCATATCTATCGTCTCTATAGGTTAATGAATTCCAGATTAAGGAATGCGAGACACCTAAATATAGTGAAACATTTGGACTTTCATTAGGTATTACAATTTCAACTCGATTATTTTTACTCACAATAATACCACTGATATCATCTCTTTGCATTTCTTTTTGCAAAGTATCGAGAGAAGGTGGTAGTTTAAAACCTTTAAACTGTGAAGTTTCAAAAAACATTAGCATTTGATCGCAATTCCCACTAACATCAAGAATACAATTACTTGGATTTTTAGGGTCTTTTACTGTGCAAAATTGTATTACAATATTAAAATAATTATATTGGTTAGCAAAAATAGAATCCTTTTGTCTCAGCACTAAATCTTTAAGAGCTTCATAGCATTTTAAATCCTTAATAACCCTTTTATCAAAATGAGCCAAAGACATAGCTAGAGTTTTCTCTTCTTGGGTCACACGTTTAATTTGATTTGAACTGTTGCAAGCCAGCACAGTAAATAAAAGCAAAACAGAAACGAAACTATATTTTTGCATTGAAATCTAAATTTTGCTTAAAATTAGAAAATTTTAAATGTTTTTCCCGCTTTTTATAGTTACTTCTTAACCATACCCGTTAACATATATCCGCAAGGCACAAAACCTGCTTTGATCAGCGTTGATTTAGAGTTTGGATTATTGATATTACAACGCGCAGCAGGAATACGACCAGCCGCATAACAAGCTTTTTTTAGCTCTTGAACGATGAAACTGCCATACCCTTTTCTCCTATGTGGCGCATACACTTCCATATAAATGTCAGCGTAAGGCAAATTGTAATGCAGCAAGAAACCGCCCGTGGCGATAATCTCTCCGTCTTTCACTAAAATATATTCGCCCACTGAAGCCCTTTTTTGTTTTGGAATAACATCGGCGATATGCAGTCGGCGAAAAATTATATCCGGAAAAGAAAGCTGCGTTATAACAGAATCAGCGAAAAGAATAACATCAGAAGAGATATTTTTTGAAAACTCGAAGAGCATAGAAGAGAGCAAAAACAAGTTGCTTTGGCATTCAATGTATTTGGGATGCGATGCTTTTAGCAACTCAGCAAAAAGCGCGCTCGACAAATGCCTATAAGTTGGGATAACAAAAAATTCAAACAACGCATCTCTATCGGTGAAATTATTTTTTCCGGCAATAGCACCATAACCCACCAAAATGCCATCAATTGTTAAATGGTACGAATCCGTCCATCCGCGTTCATGTCGCGCATTGTACCTTATTTGTATTTTATTTTCTTGCAAAAACAAATCGCGCAAAGGTAATATGGTTTCTAAATCTGATTTATGGGCTACAATTTTCATTGCGTGTTCAATTTATAAACCCCATCGCGTTCTAAATCGACAGAACCACCTTCATAACCGCACACACCCATGCGAGGCGAATTGACCACAGGCATTTTAGCATAATCGTCAAAATCTTCACACGCTTTGGCGTGTTTTTTTGCGCATTTATCGCAGAAAAAAAACTCTCCATCACCAGCACAAACCATACACAAACTGGTAGCAGGAAGTTTATTGCAGATATGACATATTATTTTCAATGGCTCATTGCGCGAAAGCAAAACTACAGCCTCTTTAAAAGGAAGTGAATAATGGTTGCGTGCTTTTAAAGTAACGGTGGTTGTTGAACCAAAATCGTAATCGTGTTCCAAAACTGTACCTGGAATTAAAACCGTTTCAGCTTTACGGCTCATGCTGATTTCATCTCTTTTTTCTCTAAACGCACTCAAATGACCACAACATTCGAGCCAAATAGCGCGTAAAGCTCCGTCTATAGCTTGCATTTTTGCTGCACCACTGACTAATAAATGCAAAAACATTTCGCCAGATTTTACCTCAATATGGCAATATTTCTTTGCGCCTTTATCGTCTTTGGACTTTTTCTCTATGTCCGATAAATGTTTTTCCAAATGTTTCGCGATAGTGCGTTGGGTGAATTTTTGTTCACAAAAAAGGCATTTCCCTTCCGATACAAGTTTCTCTTCCATAGTAGATAAATTTGTACAAAGAAAATAAAAATTTAGATATTTCTACCCGTTTTGATAATTATTTCTGAGCCTTCCGCTAAAAAAACAGATATGGGTTTTGCATTTTGCAAATAACCAAAATTGGCACCATAAATTTCAGCAAAATGCGCATCGATTTTATAATCCATCGTTTTATACATTTGCCAACGCGGATGCTCTACGCCATATTCTTTCGTTTGGGTGTCATTTATTTTGCTGTAACCCCAATAATGCTCAGTAATAAATTCTTCTTCGCTACCTATAGCAATATCGAGTAATTTATTTTCAGATTCTATCGAAATAGAATTCCAATGTTTATTCTTTCTCCAGTTGTATTCAATGTTCAGGGCATTGTCAGTCATTTCCCATTTATGTTGCATGGGCATTGTTTCGTATTTTTCGTTATACAGCGTATTGGCAACAAATGTTATAGCTGGTTTTGAAACAATCTCTTTAATAAATACCGTTCCGCGTTTCCAAATGTCATTATCGTTATAGCGCACATAAAATCGCAGATTAACTTCTTCAAAATTGATATGAAACGGCACTTTCACACCGAGCATTTTAGTATTTAAAAACATAAATCCGATGAGACTGACATAGCATTTACCATTGTACAAATCTAACTCCGTTTTATGTGGCAAGTAAGATTTTAAAATATTCGGGTCGATTTCATAATTCGCCATGATGAGTTTACGCCACGCTGCTTGCAAAAATATTTTTGCCATTTGTTTGCTTTTAGAGTAAACAGTGTTTGAGCATTATCGTTCAAAATTGGGTTGGAGTAAATCTTTTTAATAAGACGAATTTAAGATTTTCTAAAAACGATACAACGCGACGTAGAGAAATTAGTCAGCTTAGACTTGGTTCTAAAATCAAAAATACCTGCCGCGCTAACACAGATATTTTAAGAAGTATGAAGGCGAAGAGGAAAATCATGCTCTAAATTATCATCAATTTTTAATACTTCTACAAAATACATCCAATTCAATTGGTGCGGGAGCTGCCGCACCAATTGAAATTAAACCTACCCAATTCTTGTGGCAGCTTCGCAAGAATTGGGTAGAATAAATAAGTTTGACTTAACAGAGAAAAATTCGACTAATTATTCAAATTCCATAAATTCGAGTTACACCTTAGCCAACTCTCCTTTCAAAAAATCAATCACTCGAATTTCCATATCATCCGCTCCACGCAAAGCACTCAGATAAACAGACGCGAAATCGCAGAGGTGCACTAAATACATGCGTTGCTCTATGTCGTTTTTACCTTTCGCCACCAATTCAATAATCGTTTTAGTGTGTTCGCTTATCACTTTTTTAATAATGTCGATGCGCACTGCATTGCGGCTATAATCGTCTTTTGTTCTCAAAAAAACCACTGCCATTTGCGAGTAATCACCCGTCCAACCCACTAATTCATTGTGATTCATTTCAGGAATAACGTGGTGCCAGCACAAAGATTTGGCATTTTCGTTAATCTGCTGACGAAAACGCACCGCTACACTTTCCGTGCGGTCAGTAGTATAAATAATGGGCAATTTTCCATTGAGTTGTTGCGCCAATTTTTGACCTTCTTTTTTTAAGTTCTCTTGATTTTTTTCAATCAATGCTGTTGCACCAGGTAATTGGCGAATGATGCGCGAAGAAATCAGTTTTAATTTATTGAGAATGTACAATTGTTGAACGAGCGAAAATCCCAAACAAGCACGCGGAGAGGGCCAATTATTGGGTAATTGCACATAATCTAATCCGAGTTCTTTTGCGCGCGCTAAAATTTTACCGCCCGATGTAATGCACACAATCTTTGCACCCGTTTTTAGTGCTTCATCGAAAGCGTAAAGTGTTTCTTCCGTATTGCCTGAATAAGAAGAAAGAATAACAAGCGTGAACTTATTCACATACGCAGGAATATCGTAACTTTTGCCAACGCTGAATGGCACTTTAATTTCTTTGCGTACCAATTCTTGCACAAAGTTTGCACCAATACCCGATCCACCGAGACCAGAAACGAAAACATTGCGAATAGGGTTTGCACCTTTAGTAATGTTTGCTGCTTCACCAATTTGAACAGCTTCTTTCAATTGAGCTGGAAAACGCTCAACAAGTTCTAACATAGTTGTCATAACAGTTGGAAGTTTATAATTTTGTGTAAAAGTAACAATTACATGGCAAAACACAACGCTTTAGGCAATAAAGGTGAGCAATTAGCAGTCGATTTTCTCGAAAAGAATAATTATTTAGTGCTTGAGCGCAATTGGCGGAGCGGAAAATCAGAAATTGATATTATTGCTCAACAAGCGCATCGACTTATTTTTGTTGAAGTTAAAACGCGGTCGAGTACGTATTTCGGTACGCCCGAAACTTTTGTGACTGCCAAAAAACAAGCGCAGTTGGTTAAAGGCGCGATTGAGTTTATGCACAAAGTTCAACACGACGGCGCAATTCGCTTCGATATCATTGCTATCGTTATTGTCAAAGAGAGCATCGAAATCAATCATATCGAAGATGCTTTTTTTCCGGGGTTGGAGTAAAATAGGAACACTGACAGCACGGGGTGTAGTATAGAAAATACGTGAAGAACCCATAAAATCCGTGACATCCGTGTTCCAACACTAAATATTTCTGGATTATATTAATTTATTGAAAAAATTTTATTGGGTAATTTCTCTATAATTGCCGATTTTTAAATTTACAACTTAAATTAGCAGCAAATTTGCATAGTCAAAAGAATAAGAAGCAGTTTAAGTTATCTGTTTCGTCTGAAACAGATAACTTAAACTGCTTCTAAAATTTCACAACCATACACTTTAAACTTAAATATGTCTCAAACTCAAAACACTGCGCCCGATACATCGGTGGTTCAAGGAACAGGAAAATTCCCATCGGCTATACCATATATAGTCGGTAACGAAGCCGCCGAGCGATTTAATTATTATGGTTTGCGCGCCATTCTCACTACTTTTTTAGTGAGCGCATTTTATAACGCCAAATTTTCGGGTAATTCAGCTGCAGCTGAAGCAGGTGCCAACGCAGCTACGCACGATTTTGTCGCTATGAGTTATTTACTTCCACTTTTTGGTGGCATGATTTCCGATTGGTTTTGGGGAAAATACAAAACTATTTTGCGCCTATCATTGGTGTATGCACTCGGAAATATTATTTTAGCTTTTAGCACTACCAATGAAAGTATGTTTATGACAGGTTTGCTTTTCGTCGCAGTTGGTGCAGGGGGCATAAAACCCTGCGTTTCGGCCAATGTGGGGGATCAATTCGATAAAAGCAATCAGCACATGCTATCAAAAGCATTTGATGCGTTTTATTTTTCAATCAACTTGGGTTCGTTCTTCTCCATTTTACTGATTCCATTCTTAAATGCTAAATACGGACCGCAAATTGCATTTGGTGTACCTGCTATAGCTATGATAATTGCTACAATCTTCTTTTACGCAGGTAACAGTAAATACGTTAAAGTACCACCCAAAGGTGATAGCAATAAGTTAGTCATTTTAATCACAGCATTTGTCGCTTTAGCAGCATCGTATCTTTATTTCGACAGAACAGTTCACATGGGAATGGGACCCGTGATGCTTTCATTTGCATTTCTAACTGTTGTTCTGGCATTTGTTTTTCAGAAACAATGGTTTGCAAAACCAGGTAATTTTGTGGGCATTAATTTATATGCGCTTACGCGTGGCGGATTTGCCGCTGCAAGCGAAAACTATGGTGCAGATAAAATTGAAGGCGTTCGCTCAGTGTGGCGCGTATTAGCAGTCTTTGCATTTATTCCTTTTTTCTGGGCGCTGTGGGATCAGAATCAATCGGAATGGGTTTTACAAGCAAAACATTGTGATTTAAATTTTATGGGTGTAACTTGGCAAGCCGAACAAATTAGTGCTGTCAATGCCATCCTCATTTTAGTTTTCATTCCATTGTTCTCGTTTGGCGTTTATCCTTTGGTAGGGAAATTTGTAAAAGTAACGCCCCTGCGCAAATTTGGTGCTGGTTTTTTTATCACAGCACTTTCGTTTGTCGTAATAGCTTATTTACAAACGCTCATCGATGCTGGTGCAAAACCAAGTATTGGTTGGCAATTGTTAGCATACATTATTTTAACAGCAGGAGAAATTCTTATTTCAATTACGGGTTTAGAATATGCTTATTCTCAATCGCCACCGAGCATGAAATCAACCATTATGGCGTGTTATTTATTAATGGTAACGCTGGGTAATGTTTTGGATTCAGTGATTCAGAAAAATATTGAAGGCGGTGGATTTTTCGCTCAGTTTCATGGTGCGAGTTTCTTCTGGTTATTCACGGGAATTTGTTTTACAACAGGTATAGTTTTTACTGTAGTTGCGCCGTTTATTAAGCAACGCAGCTATATTGGCGAGACAATTGACTAATTAAATTAATTTTAACTTAAAATAAACAAGTCGCCGTATGCAAATTATGCTGCGGCGATTTAATTTTGGCGCTATAAAAAATAAAAGAAATGAATTATCCAGAAGATTTACGTTATACAGAAGATCACGAATGGATTCGTCTGCACGAAGATGGCAAAACGGCAACGATAGGTATCACAGATTTTGCCCAAGGCGAACTTGGCGAAATCGTATATGTTGAAGTAGAAACTGTTGGCGAAACCGTTGGTGCGAATCAAGTTTTTGGAACCATCGAAGCTGTCAAAACCACGTCGGAATTATTCATGCCTTTAACCAGTAAGGTGCTCGAAGTGAATCCGAAAATTACTTCTCCGGGTGAAGATCATCCTGAATTGGTCAACACACATCCGTACGGTGATGGCTGGATAGTGAAAGTTGAACTTTCAGACCCCACGCAAATGAATTCTTTGATGACGCATAGCGCCTACAAAACTCATATTGGAGTATAACAGCATTAAAAAGTATCGCTGCAACTTAAACCATTTCGAGATAGGTTAGTTAAATAAATGATAATCTATGAGTAAATATTATGTGCCCGGATTGTTATGGGGCTTGATGATTTTTATTCTTTGCATGTTGCCCGGCAAAAGTTTACCTCATTGGGATTGGACAGACATTTTTTCATTCGATAAATTTGTTCATTTCACTTTGTTTGCCATATTGGCAATGCTTTTTTTGCGCGGGTACCTCAAAAAAGAAGGTACAATGACAGTCAGTTTATTTACGAGAACTGCTTTTTTAATCGCTACTTTGTGCTCATGTTACGGATGGTTTACAGAATTATGCCAAGCTTGGTTTACACTCGATAGGAAATTTGAAATATTGGATGGGATTGCAGACATGGGTGGTGCTTTTTTAGGTATGTATATTGCCATCCAATTCGTAAAAAAACGCAAATTAGTATATAATCCGTCGTAGAGTTATCATTTATCACTCTAAAAATAAATCCTTAATGCGCGGGTAGTACTTCGTGACTCGTCCCCCAAAGTATTAGTGATTCAAAAACAGGACGAAGTGTTTCTCCATACTGCGTTAAAGAATATTCAACTTTTGGCGGTACCACTGGATAAACTTTCCTGTGAATTATTTTATCCGATTCTAATTCATCTAATCTTTGTGCTAAAACTTTTTCTGTTAACCCTGGTATCGTTTTTAGCAATTCACTATTACGCATCGAACCTTTAAGTAACAAATACAAAATCGTAAGTTTGTATTTACCATTCAATCGATGAAAAGCGTTGGTTGCAGGGCAATAGTCGTTATTGTATTCAAAGTCATCAATCAAGTTAATTTCCAAAGTTTCCTCACCACTGTGAAAAATAGTTCTCATAATTTTAAATTTTTATTTTAAAGTAAGTAATTGATTGTTCAAAAACTAACTTTTTGGTTAGTCACTAACCAAAAAGTTAGCTCTTGACTGGAACAAATATACTATTGTTCTTTGTAAAAAATTATTTATTTAACAAGAAAAATTTAAGTACATGTCACACGAAATCAAACAGTTAGCCATAAGACTTCATGGCGGATTTTCAAACAACCAATTCGATAAAGTTTTAGAGCTTTGTCACGACGACATTGAAGTTCATTCGTATGCCTTTGGCGCACATTTTAGTGGCAAAGAGGCATTTGTTAATTTTATGCAAGGTTTTAAAATTCCTTTCCCTGATGTTACTCTCCATCACTTAAATTTTGTTGTAGAAGGGAACAAAGTAGCTGTTCAGATGACTGCCAATGGTACACATTCAGGTCCTTTTCAAACACCCAATGGTATAATTCCAGCAACAGGAAAAACAATTGAGCTTTTTGTCTCTGAATTTATGGTTTTTGAAAATGGCAAACTAATATCACTACATAATTACCAAGATGCTGGTTCGTTAATGCAGCAAATTGGGGTGATGTAATTAAAGTTTGTTTATCACTGATATTAAACATCCCAATTATTACAGCATAGTAAATTGGGATGTTTTTTTATTAACTCAATATCTCTTAGGAATTTTTTACTATTGAAGAAATTGGCAAGAATGCTGTAATTTTGTCAAAAATTAAAGATTGATGTTTTTCATCCAAGAAAAATTAGTAGCCACGGCCATTGTTGAAGAAAGTTTTATTTGCAATATCGAAAAGTGCAAAGGTGCGTGTTGTTGGGAAGGTGATTTAGGTGCACCTTTAGAAAAAAATGAAATTACCAAACTCGAAGAGATATATCCGAAAGTAAAACCTTTTCTCGATGCTGACTGCATCCAGAAAATTGAAGCTACAGGCACATCTGTTTTTTTCGACGATATGAACCAACAAGGAACAAATCTTATGCCTGATGGCAGATGTGTTTACTTGGTTTTCGATGAAAAACACATTGCTCATTGCGGCATTGAACGGGCGTATAAAGCGGGTGCGACTGATTTTAGGAAACCGATTTCGTGCCATTTGTATCCTATTCGCGTATCAAAAAATGAAATGATTGGTTTCGAGGCACTCAATTACGACCAATGGGACATCTGCTCAGCCGCTTGCACGCTCGGAGCAGAAAAAAAAGTACGCGTCTATCAGTTTTTAAAAGATGCGCTTATTAGGAAGTACGGTGAAGATTTTTATAACGAGCTCGATGCAGCGGCTCAATTTTCGATAAAAAAATAAAGATGAATGATTCTGGTTTTTGATGTAGTGTTAAATCATGCAGATTTATACTTTTAAATCACTTTTATGCGTTTTAATTTTAACGCTTATCAAAAATTAAAAAAATTGAAGCAGCAATAAACTTACATATAGCATCATAGAGAAAAGGATTAGATTTTTTTTTGAACAATTTCATTTTATTATTGTTTACATTTCTTTCGCTCAGCATTAATAATTATGCAAACTCAACAATCGGGTGTTGAAATAATTATTAATATTTGTTGAAAAATAAAAAAAAACAAAAAAATGCCCTTTTGATTTAATAAATTTTAATTTAATTAAAAGGATTTAAAAAAAAATTTGTTCGAAAGCATTTATATAACTACATTTGAGCTTTAATTAAGAATAGATACTTACTTAGTATAAAATTTGCAAATTGAAATCAGTGGTTTAAGATAACGCAAACGAGATAGTTAAATAATTGTTAAAATATTATGTTATATTGTTACTTCGTATTTACTTTGCGTCGTAATTGCAACAAACAAGAAAAAACATTGTTTTAGTATTGTTTAAATTCATTTTGAAATCTGTATCTCAACTAAGTGTTGAGAGATTATATGTAGATTGTTTTCATTTGGTTTTTTGGGGTTATACAGGGTGCGGCTTTAGCTCACCCTGTTTTTATTTGTAGCAATAGGTAAGAAATTTCTTGTTTTGGAAACAGTTTATTATACTTGCAATCCTTTTACATTTCACACTATTGAAATATCTAAAGAATGAAAAAAATAATTTTATTAGCTATTACTTTTTGCACAATCGTATTTTTTTTAACGGCACAAACAACACCTGTTATCACTACTGCTAAACAAGATGCTGCTAAATTGGACCCGAGAATGACGCGAACGACGCCTGTGGATTCTAATTCTGATAGGTCTTCAAAAAAACATAAGAGCAAATCGAGGCATAAAAGCACGAGCAAAAAACACAAAAAGAGAAAAGCGTCTGACGATTAGTGACAATGAAAAAAACGTATTTTCTCTCCGATTTTCATCTTGGTATTGATGCACGCACTTCGAGTGCCATTCGCGAACGCTTAATTTGCCATTGGTTTGAACAGCATCTTGAAACTGCTGAAGCCTTGTATCTTGTCGGCGATGTGTTCGATGCGTGGTTCGAATATAAAAAAGTTATTCCAAAGGGTTATGTGCGATTTTTTGGCGCACTCGCAACTTGGCGCGATGCTGGCATCCCCATCTACTTTTTCACTGGCAACCACGACATGTGGATGTTCAGTTACTTCAGCGATGAGTTTGGAATTCCCATTTATCGCGAACCGATTACACGTGCCATTTATGGCAAAAACTTTTTTATCGGTCATGGCGATGGTTTAGGACCTGGCGATTACGGTTATAAATTTATCAAAAAAATTTTTTCTTTTCCGCCTTTTCAAGGCTTATACAGCGCTATCCATCCCGATATCGGTTTGCCCTTCATGCACTTTTTTTCAAACACCAGCCGAAATACGCAAGACGATATAAAAACATTTAATTTTTTAGGCGAAAACAAAGAATGGCTCATTCACTTCTGTGAAAACTACATTAAAACACAAGCTGCTCCCGATTATTTTATTTTCGGTCATCGGCATTTGCCAATTGATTGGTTGTTGAGTAATAATTCAAGCCGTTACATCAATTTGGGTGAATGGATGTACGCTACATCTTTTGCGAGTTTTGATGGCGAAAAACTGCAAATTGAGTTTTTTGAACCTAATCAGTTTGCGAAAATTATACGAAACATATAAATGGGGTACTCAGTTTCCTTAATTTTTTCTTAAAGCGCTCGTTCTAACTTGCGAATTGAAATTTAAACTTGTATATTTGTAAGTTCTTCATAAAAGTTACAGACAAACTATGAAACTTCGACTACGCAGCATTCAACAATGGGGGATAATTTTAGCCTTGTTTTTTGCCATCAGCATTAAGACCGATGCTCAAACGTGGCGCTTATTCAAAAAAAATGACGGTATTGATTGCAAATATTTCACCACCGATAATTTGTGCGATATTTACATTATTACTAACAAAAATGAAATCATTAAATTCGATGATTTGGGGTATTTTGAAGGGCGTTACGCCAATAAAAAAATGGGTAATTTAGCTTCTGTTGATGCGACAAATCCATTCAAAATATTGCTTTTTTATCCCGATTTTCAAACCATAACACTGCTCGATAGGTTATTGAATCCTATTTCATCGTTGGTACTTTCCGATTACGGCATTCGTCAAGCGAAATGCGTTTCGATGTCTGAAAACGGCAATATTTTAGTTTTCGACGATGCCACGCTCAAATTCTACAATTTTTTTATTGATGGCAACGGCATTGTGCACGATAAAACAGTCGCAATCAGCCTGCCAAATCTCAATCCGTTACAAATTGTTGCACGTAACAATAGCATTTATGTTCTTGATGAGCGTATGGGAATTGTTCGCTTCGATGCATTTGGCAAATTTTTAGAACGCCTTGACATCAGCAATGTAACTGGATTTCAAATTTTGAATGATGATATTGTTGTTGCGCAAAATGAAGGTCTTTTTAATTTAGCAACGGGTACGCGCGAGCCAAAACCGATTAATTTACCGACACAAGAATCATTCAAACAGTATAAACGCCTCGAAAAAGATAGATTGTTTGTTCAACGCGGCACATCGGTTGATGTGTATAAACACGATTAATCAATTACGAATTACGGATTTCAAATTACGGCACTTGGCGCAATTAACTGCCTAAGCTGCCAAGCACCTACTCATCACCGTCGTCATCATCTTGTGCCTTATTAACGAGGTGATATAATTTTTCGGGCATAGAAATAAACATTTTGCCATCTTTAATGTGGTCGTTAATACTTTCATATCTGCCTTTATAATACCAATAAAATTTTTCGGACACAGGAATATCATCTTGTTTTAAATATTCCAAAACCATTGGTTTAAAATGACCGATAAAGTCGTACGATCTAATATGCTCTAACGGATGTGCGATAGTAAATGTGCGGAGTGGGATGGCTACAATGGCACCAAACCTGCCAACAGCTTGCGGCGCGTTGCGCTCTAATTCAATTAAATACGAAGCTGCATAACTGGGGTTTGCAAAGGTGTTGATGTCGTACGAATCGTTCCAATTAATTTCGGAGCTGTACATTTTTTCTGCAGCGACATTATCTAAAGCGTCTTCAAAAAGTTCTTCATCGCTTTTATTCCATTCTTGCACCAATGGGCGTTTAAAATATTGGAGTTTGTTGTCGTAATCGAGCACTAAAACCGAATAAGTTCCAGGGAAGTCGCGCCGATAAAAAAGTTCATTTTTATTCATAACGGGCATCGGCAATTCTGGTCTGACTTGAACGCGCAAAAATTGGCGCGCATAATCATAATCTTTCCAGATGTACCTGTCTTTACTCGGATTATTTGTAAAATTGCTAAAATGCGATTCAATCAGACTTGCCCATTCTGCACGTGGCACCTGCGCACAACGTCGAACAATATTATCGAGAAAAAAGTGTAAATTTTCGGTCGTATACTGGGTGCCTGTTACAACAATTTCACCATCTTTTGCCGATTTTATATCGCCAAATTTACCAAGTATAGCTATAGCTTTATAAAATATGGCTTCATAATCGAGTTGACCAATCAGCGATTCGTATTTGTGCGGCAATGTGGCATCTATCATATCAATGCGTTTTTGTTTGTACAGAAAGTTTTCTCAAGAAGCTGTTTAAGTTTTCTGTTTTGAGGTGAAATTATTGTATTTTTGAATCAAAGGTTTTAAAATTTTTGACATATAGCAGAGCTACATTGAGAAAATTTTAGAATCTTTAATTTTAAAAGACTTAGTTTCAGACGAAACAGAAAATTTAAACAGCTTCTAATATTGGTTAAATATATTCCGAGTTTTTAAAATTTCCAAAAAAATTTTAATCTTCTTTAAACAAAAATATATCTTTAAGCATTATACCTTTGTTTAGATTATTTCTAAACGAAATTTCTTTCGAAAATGCAGCTCTGGAATACTGCCATAATCAAGTCGATTGAAGAACAAAACGCGACAACGCGCCGCTTCTTTTTAGAAACCGAAACGCCGATGCAGTTTACGGCAGGTCAATTTATTATTTTAGATTTGCCCATTTCCGATAAACGACAAAAGCGTTGGCGCAGTTACAGTATTGCCAATGCACCACAAGTAGAGGGAAATAAAATTTTAGAATTGTGTGTTGTGCGCGCTGCAAATAGTACAGGAGGGTCCGATTTTTTGTTCAATGAAGTTACAGTGGGTTCTCAAATTAATTTTAAAAAACCCGACGGCGCTTTCACCCTTAAACACGATTTGCAAAACGTTGATACCGTTTTGATTTGCACAGGTACAGGTGTTGCACCGTTCAGGAGCATGATTCAGAACATTATAACTGAAAAAAAAGATTTCAAGCGCATTCATCTCATTTTTGGTGCGCGCACTATTTCTGATATTTTGTATTTCGATGAATTCAAAGCTTTGCAAACAACTGATGCGCGATTTAGTTATGATGTTTGTCTTTCGAGAGAAGTAACAGATTTTACGACACACGGTTATGTACATTCAATTATTGATGCACAATATAAAACAATGCGACCCGGTGTTTCGTTCTATTTATGTGGTTGGCAGAATATGATTGACGACGGTGTAGAAAAATTAATAGAATACGGTTATGCGCGCCATCAAATTCACTACGAGCTTTACGGATAAATGACGTACCTTTGCGTCACAAAACCTACGAGGTTTATTTCTCAAAAAAATAAAGAATTTTTAAAATATGGATACAGCAACAAAAGCACCCGTGCTTATTTATACAGAAGAAACGCCGAATCCGGAGTCGCTTAAGTTTGTAACGAACAGAATGTTGTTCAATGGCACAGCCGATTTCAAAGATGAACTCGCTGCTAAAGAGTGGTCGCCTTTGGCAGAACATTTATACAAACTACCTTACGTGAAAGGTGTTTACGTGAGTAAAAATTTTGTAACCGTCACAAAAGAGTTCAATTACGATTGGCACGAAATAAATCTTGAAATAAAAGATAGAATTAAGCATTACGTAGAAGATGGTCATACCATTGTTTCTGATGGTTATGCAGAAGCAATTGCTAAACACCAAAGCGACAACACTATTCACGACGATGCCGCATCGAGTGAAATAGTGGTGCGTATTAAATCGCTCATCGATGATTTTGTAAAACCTGCCGTTGAAATGGATGGTGGTAATATCGAATTTTTGCGCTTTACTGAAG
Source organism: Saprospiraceae bacterium (assembly GCA_043781915.1). Classification (GTDB taxonomy): domain Bacteria; phylum Bacteroidota; class Bacteroidia; order Chitinophagales; family Saprospiraceae; genus JAAFJT01. The sequence continues at coordinate 2,047 of JAYWBA010000192.1, read as the reverse complement.
GAACTGTTTTTGTTTTATTGCAAGGTTCGTGTAGTGGATGTCCATCATCGACTGTAACACTCAAAGCAGGCATTGAAGGCATGCTCACGCGCATGGTACCTGAAGTTAAAGCTGTTGAAGCGGAGATGGGATAAAATGGGCTATTGTTTGTAGAGACGCAATGTTTGCATCTCATTAAAAAAGGGTTGTCTCTACTTGCAGAGACTAACCCTTTTTTATTTGTTTAATAAAAAGCTGAAATCTCCGGTAGATGCAGAAACAAAGAAAAATAACTAAAGCTCTTTCTCTCTAATCTAAATTTTCAATTCATAACCGATAGCTTTTCTTATAGAAATTTTTGCTTTAAAAGCATAAACGTTTATATCAAAACTCATTTCTTCTCTTTTTCAAATTGAGCAATGAGTTTTTTGACTTCATCGATGGTAAGACCTACTAAGTCAGCAATAATATCTATTGAATGACCTTTAAGCCAACCTCTGCGTACTACAGAAATTGTATTTTGTGAAATACCTTGTGAAATACCTTGTGTAAAACTTTCTGCTCTAAGCTCTTTGGCTGCTACACCTACACCTGCTTTCATAACTAAATTTTTATTATCGTGTTCTAAAAAAAGTTCATCAACTGACATAGCAGTTTTGTTCTGATTAAAAGAACGCTAAAAATAATACGCTGAATTCAAACTAACTAAAAATGATTAAAAAAAATTATTACAATCTAATTCCTTTTTCACTCGCATTAATTAATTTTTCAAGCCTTGCTAATTTCGTAGGTTCTTGTTTTGCTGCAATGACTCTATGAATCATTTGCTTTTTGTAACCTGCGGGTTGCTTATTAAAAAACGCCCAAGCAACGGTGTTAGCTTTAAATAAGTTTTCAAATTCTGGAGGAAATGGTGAAGCTGCTCTTTCGAAGGAATAAATATTTTGCTTGCGCTCATCTCTCAAGTTAAAAATGTTTAGCCCTGCTTCTTGCATTTTACCATTAGCAATGAGTTCTTCCATTTTTTTTAAATTAACGGCACTCCATATACTTTTCGGATTGCGCGGCGTAAAGCGAATTGAATAACTTTCTGCATCTACCGATCTGCGCACGCCATCAATCCAACCAAAACACAATGCTTCATCCACCGATTCAGACCATGTCATGCTCGGTTTTCCTGTACTTACTTTAAAATAACCAACTAAAAGTTCAGTTTCTGTTTTGTGGTTTTCTGATAACCAATTTCTGAATTCAGAAGGATTTGAAAAAAAATTGGGTGACATAATTAAAATCTATTTTACGGCAAAGTAATTTATATTTTGTTGGAAGTTCTTATATTTACCTAAACTTCTGCTTCTAAAAATTAAACAATGAAAAAGCTAAAGTCAATTCTCATATTAACAGCTTTCTCAACTCTGACTTTTGGGCAAACAGAAATAAGCAAACCGTTTTACAAAACAATTTTACTCAAAAAACAGATATTTACATCGGTGTTGGAAAGGAAGGTCTTACGCCTACTACTCTTCCGCGAGTGATGGAAGTAGATGCCAATTTGCTTGCTGAAAAATTAATAAATTCAAAAAGCAAATCTGTAAAAGTTCATTTCGATTATTTACCACAAGAAGACCATGCAACTATCTTGCACCAAGCAGTCTTCAATGCATTTAGACTTTTATATTCGTTAAAAGAAAAATAGTGAAAAGATGGTTAGAATTCGCCCTTTGTATAGCATTTGTTGACGGTATAAAACATATTGATTGTGAGAACCAAGCCCAATATTAAGCCACAAGTAATTACATTTTTTTCATCTTGAAATATTTTAATATTTAAACAGCAATCGCAATTTTATTATACTTATTCCTATACTCAAAAGGTGTCAACCCAGTAATTTTTTTAAAAATTGAGCGAAATGCTTTTGTATCAGTATAACCCACATCGAACATTACTTCGTTGATATTTTTTCGGCTCATTTCAAAACTGTGTTTCGCGGCTTCAATTTTAATGCGTTGAATATATTCTAAAACAGAATTGTGCGTCGCTATTTTAAATCTGCGTTCAAAACTTCTCC
>JAYWBA010000191.1:0-11803 GCA_043781915.1 Saprospiraceae bacterium | reverse complement strand
ATAAACAATGACAATTGGTTCCCGTTCAGATACGATCGTCGGCATGAACTTTCCATCGTCGTCAATCAGCAACTGAGTAAACGATGGAGTTTTTCTGCTAATTTTGTTTTACAGTCGAGTAATCCCGTCACACCACCAGTGAGTGTTTTTCGTTACCCCGTTATCAATCCGAGTTTAGGGAATTATGAATATTTCTACACTGAAGTCGTTTATGGTGCGCGCAATAGTTTTCGACCCACTATTTCGCATAGATTAGATGTTGGTTTCGATTATACGGTTAAATTTAAAAAATGGGAAAGCAAAATTAGCATTGGCGCTTACAATGTTTACAACCATGCGAATGCCTATTATTACAATATTTCAGTCGAAAATCAAAATCCAAACATTGCTGCCACTGCTTCGCAACCTATTAAATACAGTTTGAGACAAATTAGTGGTATTCCAATTATTCCATCACTCACCTATAACTTTAAATTTTGACTCGAATTAAAGAATTAATTGAATTTATAGAATTTCTTTCTTTCAAGATAGTTTATTTTGGATTATGAATAAAAAATTAAATTTGCAAAATCTGCGGGAAAATCTGCCATTTCTGCGGGAAATTCTCTACAAGAACAGCTGTTTTTTGCCTTTTGCCCTTTGCCTTTTGCTTTTTGGTGCTTGCAATTACGTGTATGATAAAACAATCGATATCCCAGTTTCTACTGAAAATAAATTGGTTTTACAAGCTGATTTTTTGAGCGATCAACCCAATGGGAATATCGTTTTTGTTACTAAAATAAATGCTGTCGGACAATATATTCAGTTCGACTCTGCAAAGAGTAATGCACCGTTTACATCATTTAATGCGGATTCAGTTCTTGGTGCGCGTGTTTTTTTATTTAAAGACGATGTTTTAGTAACAGAAATTTATCACCAAGCACGCGATGCGAACGGTATTTTTACGACCAAAGGGTTGCAGCCTTTTGTTCAGAATGCAGTGTATAAAATTAGAGTGACTGCGCCAGGTTTCACAACTGTTGAAGCGACGCAAACTGTACCGAGCTACGTGCCGCTAAAAAACGCAAAACTTAATTTTGGTGGAATAACAACGAATGGTGGTGTGCCACTGAGTGAAATTCAATTTAATTTTGACGACCCAGTGAATGAAGACAATTATTACGCTATTGTTGGTACTACTTGTAATCCGTTTTGCTCACAAACATTCGACGCGTCTTTCGTTCTGATTGATAAAACGGCAATTACCGAAAAACTAATGAGCGACCAACTGTTTAATGGTAAAAATTTTACTTGGCGGGTAGGTACGCTTGAAGGAGAGATTTTAGGTGTGCAAAGAATATCACTTACGCTAACTTTTTCAACGGTTAATAAAGCTTTTGTTGATTATTCTAAAAGTACAACAAATGTTATTAAAGCAGCTGGAAGCCCGTATGTAGAACCTTTTACACCAATAACAAACGTTACAAACGGATATGGTTTTTTTAATTTGCGTGGGAAAGCGTCCACAGTGAGTTTTCCTTTGGGTTGAGCATTTATATTTTCTCCAAAACGGTTTGGGTCAGTTCGTGTACCACTTCGCCTGTGTGTTTTGTCTGCGCAGGTTCAAAAAGCATGAGAAGAACTTCTTCGACCGCAATTGGGTTGTGTTCAACACCACGCGGAATTATTATCATTTCATTCGGGTGGAGTGTCACAGTTTTATCTCTGAACTGGATAGTTAAAACACCGTATAAAACGTAAAACATTTCGTCTTCATCTGCGTGGCTGTGCCAAACAAATTCGCCTTTCAAACGTGCGAGTTTCACTTGCTGCCCGTTAAGCTCACCAATAATTTTGGGTGTCCAAGTTTCTGTGAATAAACCGAATTTTTCTGTAATGTTGACGACTTGCATATTTTAAACGAATATTTGCGATACATCTAAACTAAAACCTTCTAAAACTTGTGATTGAATAATTTCGTTATCAGTAGCAACAAAAAGGTTTTCGTAACGGTTATTTTCTAAACTAAAAACATCAATACTTTTATTATTTGGGTCAACAATCCAATATTCTTGAACGCCGAATTGTTGATAGAGTTTAAACTTCTCGCGTTTATCAATACTTTGAGTTGAAGGTGAAAGGATTTCGATAATTAAGTCGGGTGCACCTTCAATGCCGTTGTTGGTTACTATAAAACTTCTTTCTTTCTTGATGAATAATAAATCTGGTTGTGTATTATTATAATCATCAAAAAAAACATCTATCGGAGAAGCAAATAATTTTCCAAGTTGTTTTTCTTTAATGAAAACATTCAGCAGTGTGCCAAGTTCCATACTGGCACTTTGGTGTGATGGTTTTGGCGCTTGTTTTTTCACGATGTTACCGTTTATGAGTTCGTAGTAAAAATTCTCATCGAGATCCATCTCCGAAAACTCTTTCACACTTATTTTTTTTGCCGCAATTAAAGACATAAACTATGGCTTTTAAAATTTGAACTAATTATGGATTCAAAGTTAAATAAAAATTCGGATTTGGCAACCTTTAATTCTTAAAACTTCTACTCAAACAAAATTTTCTTCATAGCTTGTAAAAGTATATTGGTGTTCAATCAATAAAAAGGAATTTCATTAATTGCGCACGTTTAACCGAAGGAAAATCATTTAAAAACTCGTCTATTGTATCACCTGCTTTTAAATAATCGAATAGATTTTGAACAGGCACACGTGTTTTAGCAAATACGGGCGTTCCGCTTTGAATTTCTGGTGATATTGTAATTAAATCCGAAATCATAAATATGAAATTAGAATGATTTACAAATATACAGATTTTCTAAAAAAAAACAAATTTCTATAATAGTTCAAACTTAATAGCAGCTTAGCAGCTAAATGATTTTTCACTTTTCACTTTAATTTCTCACACTCGCACCAAACTGCGCCTCAAAAACTTTTTGAAGCGCACTCATCATTGCATCAATTTCAGCATCGTTCATCGTTTTTTCAGCATCTTCAAAAATAAAACTGAGTGCGTACGATTTTTTACCTGCACCCAATTTGGATTCATCTTCAAAAACATCGAATAGATTCACGGTTTTGAGGCGTTTTTTTTCTGTTTTACGTGCTGCTTGAGCAAGTGAATTATAAGTAATTTTTTTATCGAGAATGAGCGCTAAATCGCGACGAACTGTTGGAAAACGACTAATGGTACTAAACGAAGTGGCATTGGGTTTTAAACTCTGCAAAATAGTATCCCATGCGAAATCGGCGTAAAAAACTGTGCCTTTCACGTCAAATTTTTTGGAAAGAGTGGGAGAGACTTTACCAAATTCTACTAAAACAGTATTGCCGCGATGATAACGCACACCATATTCAAAAACACCTTCGGTTAAAACCGTTTCTTGGTATTGATGCACATTCAATCTACCGAGAACATTATTGACAAACGTTTTAAGTAAGAAAAAATCCGTAGGCGTATTGTATTGTTGCATCCACGATTCAATTGCCCGTTTACCCGTAAGTGTGAGCGATAGATGTCGCGCTTCATGGAATTTTTCTTCGTGCTTTGAATACGTTTTACCAAATTCAAACAATTTTAAATCGCTCGCTTGCCTGTTCTGGTTTTCTGTTACCATTTTTAATGCCGACATCAACATTGAAGGTCGTAAAATATCGAGATGCACATTGGCAGAGTTTGCCAAATAAACCAAATTTTCTTCGGAAAAACCCAAATTTTGAATCGCTTGTTGCGCATTGGTTAAGCTTAAACCCATGCACTCGTTAAAACCTTGCGCTGAGAGGTAATCTGAAATTTTATCTTGAATCTGCAATGTTTCAATCTGCGCAGAACTTACCATGGCTGTGCGCATAGTTTGCGGTAAAGGCACATTGTTGAAACCATGAACGCGCAAAATTTCTTCAATCACATCTATTTCGCGAATGACATCGGGTTTGTTTGTCGGTACTTTAACGATGCAAAAATCTTCATCGATCGAAACAACTGAAATATTCAGCGCATTTAGAATGGCGTGTAATCGCTCAGGTTGGAATTTCTCACCTATCACTTCTTCAACTTTAGTATAACGCAGCCTAATTTCTGGCGATTTTATTTCATTCGGGTAAATATCGATCACATCGGATGCAATAAGTCCACCTGCATATTCTTTTATCAATAAAGCTGCACGCTTTAAAGCGAATAAAGTATTGTTCGGGTCTGTGCCTTTTTCAAACGTTTTGGCTGCATCGGTACGCGTATTGTGTCGGAAAGATGTAGCGCGCAAACGTTTACCGTTAAAATAAGCTGATTCAAGAAATATACGCTTTGTTGTTACTGAAACGCCTTCGTACGGATTTCCAATTACGCCCGCAATACACAATCCATTGCGCTCAGCATCACAAATCATTAAATCGGATGCGTCGAGTTTAAATTTAACGTATTCGCCCGTCTCATTTTTTTTGAGTGATGTAAACTCTGTTCCTGTTGGAAGCGAACCCACAATGAGTTTTTGACCAGAAATTTTATCGTAATCGTAAGCATGCAAAGGTTGCCCGCTTTCGTGCAAAACAAAATTCGTAATATCGACAACGTTATTGATGCTATTCACGCCAATTGCACCCAAGTATTTTTTCAACCATTCTGGTGATTCATCAATCGTTATATTTTCGATACACACTCCACTGAATCGCGGTGCGCCTGACGTATCTTCAACAACAACTTCTATTTTTAAATTATGATTATCGACTTTAAAAGCTGAAACATCGGGCGTAACGAGTTTTGTTGAAGGTTCAGTCAAAGTCAATCGGGCAGCAACATCGGCAGCTACTCCTAAATGACTCATCGCATCAGAGCGGTTTGGCGTTAAACCAATTTCTATAACAGTATCTTCTTCGGTGTTCAAATAGTTTTTAGCTTCGGCACCGACTTTCATATTGCTTGGTAAAACCATTATGCCATCATGTCCACTTCCAAGACCTAATTCATCTTCTGCGCAAATCATTCCTTCCGATACAACGCCGCGAATTTTACCTGCTTTAATTTTTATCGTTTCGCCACCAAAAGTATGCAGCACCGCACCAATTTTTGATACCCAAACTTTTTGCCCTTTAGCTACATTGGGTGCTCCACAAACAATATTTAATAATTCGGCTGCACCGACATTGACTTTCGTTACTGACAATTTATCAGCATCTGGATGTTTTTCACATTCAACTACTTCACCGACAACAACATGCTCGAAAGTATTTTTTGATGCACCCACCGTGTGCATGCCTTCCACTTCCAAACCTAAATCGGTGAGAGTTTCCGCTAAATATTCTTTTGAAATGGGGCTAGGTAGATAATCTTTGAGCCAACGCATGGATATTGTCATAAAACACTTTTTTAAGAAGTGCAAAAGTAACCTTTTAGTGAAGAATTAAAAAACTTTGTCAACTCATTGGCTTAAAATCTTATTTTAATAAAAATTTTAGTTATAGACTATAAATTAAACTTTTATTTTGATAATTATTTATATTTGCATCAAATAAATGGTGAGTTAAAGCATTTCTTTAAAGCTTATGAACCATAAATTTGAATTTCAAAAACGGAAATAAAACTTACAAAACATGTTTATAATAAATAGTTATCCGCTTGCCGTAATTTTTTGTGTTATCACCATGATTTGTTGGGGTTCTTGGGCTAATACTCAGAAACTTTCCAGCCAAAAATGGCCCTTCCAACTATTTTATTGGGATTATTCTTTCGGCATTTTACTCTTCACGCTTGTACTCGCCTTTACACTTGGTTCATTTGGACATGAAGGGCGAAGTTTTTTACACGATTTTAACCAAGCCGATAATAGATTTATTCAATCTGCATTATTGGGTGGTGTGGTTTTTAATTTTGCCAATATACTCTTAGTCATAGCTATCGATATCGCTGGCATGGCAATCGCTTTTCCTATTGGCATCGGTATCGCACTTATTTTGGGCGTTATCACAAACTACGAGGATAATCCGACAGGAAATGCAACTTTTCTATTTCTAGGGGTTTTGCTTGTTGCAATTGCTATCATTTTAGATGCCATTGCTTATAAAAACATTACGGCTAAAGACGCCAAAACGCCTTTTAAAGGAATTTTGATCTCCGTTTTAGCAGGAATTGCCATGGGCTTTTTTTATAAATACGTTGCTCAGTCAATGACTACAAATTTCGTGTCGCCTGAAATAGGCAAACTCACGCCTTATACAGCCTTAGTTGTTTTTTCAGTGGGTTTACTCGCGTCAAATTTTGTGTTTAATACAATCAATATGTACAAACCGATTGCAGGCACTCCTGTAACATACAATGATTATTTTAAACTCGGCAACCCTAAAGTGCATTCCACAGGCCTTTTAGGCGGGATAATTTGGGGATTAGGTATGTCATTTAGTATTCTTGCATCTGAACAAGCTGGACCTGCAATCGCTTATGGTCTTGGTCAAGGCGCTACTTTAGTGGCTGCTTTGTGGGGTGTATTCATTTGGAAAGAATTTAAAAACCTGCAGACCGATAAAAAATGGCTTATCAATCTAATGTTTGTGTGTTTTGTAGTGGGTTTGGGTTTAATTGTATATTCGAAAGTAGCTTAAATATTTTGAAATGAAGGATTTAATTGTTGTTGGCAGTTCCAATATGGATTTGGTTATTAACATGCCGCGCATTCCGTTGGCAGGAGAAACCATTTTAGGAGGGAAATCGAGTATGATATTTGGCGGTAAGGGCGCAAACCAAGCAGTAACTGCTGCGCGATTAGGCGGAAAAATGGCATTTATCACTAAATTAGGAAAGGATATTTTTGGCGATAACATGAAATTACATTTTGCTAATGAAGGCTTGCCAACCGAATATATTTTTACAGATGCTAATGAGCCAACAGGAATTGCCCAAATTTTTGTATCTGATAAAGGAGAAAACGTTATTGCAGTGGCACCTGGTTCAAACGGAACACTATCGATGGATGATTTAAAACCTTTTGAGCACTTAATCGCTAATGCCAAAGTGATTTTGTTGCAATTAGAAATACCCATTGAAACGGTATCGAAAATAATCGATCTTGCACACCAACATCAGGTAAAAGTTATTTTGAATCCTGCGCCCGCTCAAACTTTGAGCACTGATTTGCTTAAAAAAGTTTGGTTACTCACACCCAATGAACATGAAGCCTCATTATTGACAGGTATTCAAGTAATTGATGTAGATTCTGCTAAAGAATCAGCATTGTATCTCTTACACCAAGGTATAGAAAATGTTATTATAACTTTAGGTGAGAACGGTTGTTTGCTATGTAATAAAAAAGGTAGCAAGCATTATTCAGCATTTAAAACCACTCCTGTCGATACCACTGCAGCCGGTGATGTTTTTAACGGCGCTTTAGCAGTAGCAATTACACAGAACCAACCTTTTGAAAAATCTATTCCTTTTGCCAACGCTGCTGCTTCTATTTCAGTAGGTCGTAAAGGTGCACAAACATCAATACCGCAGTTGAAAGAGGTTGTGGCTTTGTTGGAATGAACAGTTTGAGTGATTTTTAATTAATACTTCAATGCATAATCAATCACCTCACTCATCGTTTTGACATAATGAAAATGAATACCCTCAATATAAGCAGCATCGATTTTATTCACGTCTTTAAAGTTTTCGTGGCAAAGAATGATTTCTTTACAACCTGCGCGTTTAGCAGCTAATATTTTTTCTTTGATACCACCCACAGGTAAAACTTTGCCGCGCAGCGTGATTTCACCCGTCATAGCGAGATAAGGGCGCAATGGTTTTTTCTTAAATGCAGAAGCCAAAGCAGTGAGCATAGTTATACCAGCCGATGGACCATCTTTCGGAATAGCGCCTTCAGGTACGTGTACATACACGTCGCTTTCGTCAATATCTTTTCTATCAATACCGAGTTCTTCGGCATGAATTTTTAAATAATTCATAGCTGTGTTCGCCGACTCTTTCATAACAGTCCCCAAATTTCCCGTTAATGAAAGCGAGCCTTTTCCTTTCGAAAGAGCGGCTTCAATGAATAAAATATCGCCACCAACAGGCGTCCAAGCTAAACCTACTGCAATGCCAGGTTGTGGATTTTCTTCGTACTCATCATTACTAAAACTGGCTGGTCCAAAAATTTCGAGAATGTCTGAATCTTTTATATTAGCATTGTATGTTTCATTCATCGCTACTTTCTTCGCAACAGAGCGCATCAATTGGGCTATTTTTCTATCGAGCGAACGCACGCCCGATTCACGCGTGTAATTCTGAATGAGCGTTGTCAGAATTGCTTCGCTGACTTTTACATCTTTAGGCTTCAAGCCGTGCTCTTTGCGTTGGTCGGGTACTAAATGATTTTTAGCGATTTCTATTTTTTCTTCTGTCGAGTAGCCACTCAAACGCAAGACTTCCATTCTATCGCGCAGCGCGGGTTGAATGCTTTCAAGTGAGTTTGCCGTTGCAAAAAATAAAACCTTGCTTAAATCGTATTCGACTTCGAGATAATTATCGTAGAAATTGGCATTTTGCTCTGGATCTAAAACTTCGAGCAATGCACTCGATGGATCACCGCGAAAACTATTACCAACTTTATCTATTTCATCGAGAATAAAAACAGGATTATTTGAACCTGCTTTTTTGATATTTTGAATGATTCTACCCGGCAAAGCACCAATATACGTTTTTCTGTGCCCGCGAATTTCTGCTTCATCTTGCAATCCGCCGAGTGACATGCGCACATATTTGCGCTTCATGGCTTTAGCGACCGATTTTCCGAGCGATGTTTTACCCACACCTGGAGGTCCGACGAGCAATAAAATCGGCGCTTTCATATCGCCTTTGAGTTTTAAAACGGCGAGATGCTCAATGATGCGTTCTTTCACTTCGTTTAAACCAAAATGCTCTTTGTCGAGTATTTTTTTGATTTTCGGAATATCGAAATTATCGGGCGTATTTTCTTCCCAAGGCAAATCGCACATCGTATCCAAATAATTCACTTGAATAGAATATTCGGGCGCTTGCGGCACCATGCGGCGCAATTTGTTGAGTTCTTTTTCGTAATGCTTAGCCACTTCGGGCGACCACTTTTTGTCGAGTGCTTTTTCGGTTAGTCTTTTTATTTCTTCTTCGTGCGAATTGCCACCGAGTTCTTCTTGAATCGTTTTTAGTTGTTGATTCAAGAAATAATCGCGTTGCTGCTTATCCATCTCAAAACGAACCTTGTTTTCAATTTCGCTTTTAAGTTGAAGCAACTGCAATTCAGAATCCATGTGCATGAGTATGGTTTCTGACTGAAGGCGCAAACTATTTATTTCAAGAATAGATTGCTTAACCGTAACTTTTGCATTGAGGTTCGATGCTACAAAATTTAAGAAGGCAATATCATTCGTGATATTTTTCATCATCAACATTGCATCGTTCGAAACAGGTTGCGAAAGTTCAATGATGGCACGGGCTTTTTCGCGTACACTCATGATGAGCGCATTGAATTCCTCTTTATTTTTCGCTTCTTGGTATTCAATTGGTGTTGTTTGAGCCTGTAAAAATGGCTCGTCGGTGATGATGTCGTCTAATTTAAAACGTTTTTTGCCATGCAATATAGCCGCTGATGTTCCATCGTTGAATTTTAAAATGCGCACAATTTGAGCGACTGTACCAACAGTATATAGAGCGTTTAATTCGGTACTGTCACTGTCTGGGTCACGTTGTGTAATGGCGCCTATTAATTTATTTCCTTCGAAAGCGCGCTGAACAGCTCTCAAGCTTTTTTCTCTACCAATTGATACAGGAATGACGACACCTGGATAAAGCACCGTATTTTTTAGTGGCAATAAAGGGAGTATATCGGGAAAAACTTGCTCTTTTATGCCTTCATTCATATCGTCGAGATTCAAAAGGGGATTGAAATCTTCAATATCGTTAAAAGGTATAAAGCGCGGTAAATTTTCGAACATTCTAAATGAGTTGATAGTTGTTAGTTGATAGTTGTTCGCGGTTTATTTTTACCACAAATCGAAGATTCCTTGAAAGAAACAAAGAAACAAAGTCTTCACAAAATGCTTATCAGAATAAAAATCAAATTCTTTGTGAAGTCTTTGTGTCTTTGTTTCTTTGTGGTGAAGCAATTAGCAATCATTGCGTTTCTACAACTTTCGTTTCTTTATCTTTAGTAGGCAACAAAGCATTATTAGCCGAATCGGTGTTTGTATTTAAACGAATTTCGTCGTTATTTTCATCATAAAATTTATACAATGTAACCGGATATTCTACTTGAGGCACTAAATTAACCCACTTTTGATATTTGAAATACCATTTCCAGATTTTATTCGGGAAACCAGATTTTAAATAAGCTGTAACAAAAGGGTGAGCATGTAAAAAAAGTTTGCCTTTAGGTTTTATGTTCAAAACAAATTCTACATCGCGCTCAATTTCGTCAGTAAGTAAAACTGTAGCTTCAATTTTACCTGTTCCGTTACACGTTGGGCATAATTCTGAAGTGTTGATGTTGACTTCTGGGCGAACGCGTTGGCGTGTCACTTGCATCAAACCAAATTTGGTTAATGGCAAAATGGTGTGTTGCGCACGGTCGAGCATCATAAAATCCTTCATTTCTTTCTGAAGCGTTTTTTTATGCTCCAAATCTTTCATGTCAATGAAGTCAATGATGATGATGCCGCCTAAATCGCGCAAACGCATTTGGCGCGCAATTTCTTCTGCCGCTTCAATATTGACTGCCAGTATCGTATCGTCGTTTGCGTTATTACCTACCTTATGTCCCGAATTCACGTCAATAACGTGCATCGCTTCGGTGTGCTCAACAATTAAATAAGCACCACTGGGGAGGTTTGCTGTTTTACCGAAACTACTTTTAATCTGTTTATTCACCCCAAACGTCTCCATAATTGGTTTAGTTCCTTTATGAAGTTGGACTATTTTAACTTGTTCTGGCGCAAAACCTTGTAAATAGTTCTTAATGCCTTCGTAAGTATCTTTTTCGTTTGTGACGATACGCGAAAATGAGGTGCTAAGCAAATCGCGCAATAAGCTCGATGTTTTATCGAGTTCGCTGAGTAATTTAGCTGGTGGTGATGCTGCTTTGAGGTTGTGGAAAATTTTACCCCATTTATCCATCATTTGCTGAATCTCTTCGTGCAACTCAGCCGCTTTTTTGCCTTCCGCTGCCGTGCGGACAATGATACCGAAATTATGGGGTTTTATGCTTTCAGCAATAGCTTGAAGGCGTTTGCGCTCTTCAGCACTGCCAATTTTTTTAGAAACGGCGATGACATCTGTAAACGGTGTGAGCACCAAAAACCTACCAGGAATATTTAATTCACAGCTTAATCTGGGTCCTTTTGTGCCAATTGGTTCTTTTAAAATTTGAACTAACAAAAAATTCTTGCGATTTAAAACCGTATCAACCTTACCATTTTTGTTGATATCGGGTTCGATTTTGAAATTATCGAGGCTAGGAGTGTTTATTCCGCCTGTCATGATGCTTTCAGTGTACTTCAAAACGTTTTTCAGTTTTGGTCCCATATCGGTATAATGCAAAAAAGCATCTTTCTTATGACCAATATCGACAAAAGCAGCATTTAAGCCTGGCATGAGTTTGCGAATTTTGCCAATAAAAATATCACCTACAGCAAAGTCGTTGCTGAGTTCCTCTCGTTGTAGTTCTACGAGTTTGCCATCTTCCAATAAAGCTATTTCTACCTCTGTTGAAGACGCATTAATAATGAGTTCTTTTTCCAATGCACTATTTTTGCTTAGTAGTGCCCGAACAATTGTCAAGATCTTTTAAACTACGCATTAAAAGTTAATACGC
>JAYWBA010000190.1:0-30519 GCA_043781915.1 Saprospiraceae bacterium | reverse complement strand
TGGTGTAACGGGTTGTGGATTAACTACCGTCGGTGTTGCCGCCGATACGCAACCGCTTGTATTATCTTTTACGACAACTTGATAAGTTGCCCCTGCAGCTAAGGCATTTGAAATATTGCTCACTTGGAAAGTTGCGCCGTTATCAAAACTATAAGTGACACCGCTTAATGGACTTGTAACAGTAATCGTTGCCGTAGCAACACTGCAAGTGGGTTGGGTAACACTCGTTGCCGGTGCACCTGGATTTGCAATTACGGTTACGTTCATAGTATCAGTACAACCATTAGCGGTATAAATAAAACTATATGTGCCAACCGCTGTTGTTGCAAAACTTACGCTTGCTACTCCAGATGTTGTTGTTCCTAATGTGGCACCAACAGGATTACTTCCTTCCGATGTCCAAGTACCTGTAGTCGGTATTGTTCCAGTTAAAGTTGCATTTGTTCCCGCACAAACTCCTGTTTGATCTAATCCCGCATTTGGTTTTGCAGTTACCGTTACGTTCATAGTATCAGTACAACCATTAGCCGTATAAATAAAACTATATGTACCAACCGCTGTTGTTGCAAAACTCACGCTTGATACTCCAGATGTTGTTGTTCCTAATGTGGCACCAACAGGATTACTTCCTTCCGATGTCCAAGTACCTGTAGTCGGTATTGTCCCAGTTAAAGTTGCATTTGTTCCCGCACAAACTCCTGTTTGATCTAATCCCGCATTTGGTTTTGCTTTAACAGTTACAGTCTGATTGCAAGTCAGCGTACAAGTACTTAAAGTTGTAATTAGGGTTAGCGTATAAGTTCCAGCTGCACCGGCTGTGACAGTCACGTTTTGCCCAGTAGTTGCACCACTAATTGTTCCATTCCCTGTTATAGACCAAGCATAAGTATCTTGCCCAGCTGGACCAGCATAAGAATTTCCTGTTGATGACGCACAAACGGTGGATGTACCTGTAAAAGTGCAACTCGGTGTGACGGGTAACATGGCAGAGTTCGTATCAACTTGGTTTCCATACCACCAAGTATTAATAGTGTTGACGTTGCCAAAATTGTAATTTGTCCATTTGTGCGATGGTGTTAAGCTGCCATTATAAACGTTTGAAACGGCCTCTCCAGAACCTGAAGTAGCACCTATGTTAGTGTCATCCCATCTGAATTTTATATTGAAACCAGGAGCTGGCGTTGGGCGCACTGGAGCTACTGTAAAGCCTCCAGGGTTATACTCTACATCATAGGCTGGAAAATGCACACGTCCTTGGAAATAACTTAAATAAATTGGTATGGCTGTAACACTCGAAACAGTTGCACCCAAACCATTTTTTCCATTCCAATTAATACAACGTTTGTATGGAGCAACTTCTCCTATGACTGGCGCGACGGAATCATATAATAGAACGTCTGCCGTGCCAGGATCATAAATACCAGCACCGGATGTATTGTCAAAGTCAAGAAGCACTTGAATCATACCTGGTAAAGTGGTCGAGTATGCAACACATTGAGAAGGGCTACTCAGGCAGTTCAATACAAAAGGTGAGGAAGCAAGTTTACCTATCCCACCTACAGGGTAAGCTGTTAGGTCTGGATTATTTAAGAATAGTTTGTATTGTGCCAATGTAGCATTACCAGCAGTGGATTTTTGGTCGGAGGTTACGTTACCCGTGTTTGCCGTACCGTGAGCATTAAAAGCTAATGTAAAAGACAAACCTCTAAAGCCTGAATTCAAAAAATCAAGTTGATTAACAAATCCGTCATCAGAATATGTATAAACCATACCATTAAAGGGTCTATCATAATAAGTATATGTTGGATCACTACCATGACTTATTGAAGGCGTTCTGAAGGACCAGTTCTTAGACCAAATACGCCCATCTAAAGCAGAAGGTGACACTCTTGTTGCCACTGTAATATCCCAATATTTTATAGTAATTGTCGTTGAAGAAGCTCCAGAGTTGTTATCACTAAATTCAATATAGTAATCACCAGAAGGTGCACCCATTGCAGGCGTAAAAGTAAAGGGCGTGTAACCACCTGCTCCAACAATCGGGCTTGGACCTGACGATGCTAAAGCCCAAGTGTTTGCGTTTGCATTGGTATTATCAACCTTATTAGGACCGTAAACAACATTTCCGTTCGGATCTTTAATTTGATAATAATAGGCAGTATTAATTAAATTTCCGTCACCTGAATTTGATTGATCGGTCATTTGAGAGAGTCCAATATAAACCTGCTCGCTACCCGGATTACTAATATGAATATAAAGTCGGCTATTGGCTGCTGCATTAAAATTCGCGAAGTTAGAAAACGTTGCATTTCCGATATACAATTGAGTCACATCGGTAGAAGAAGGTGCCATTTGTTTAGTACCTTCAGCTCTAACTTTAATTGTTAATATTTGAATTAGAAGATAGAATAGAAATATTTTTTTTGAAATATTTCTGAATAGTAAAAGTGACTTCATGGGACGAGGTAAATTTAATAGCTGCATTATGCACTATTGAATAAAAAAATGGTTGTGAGCTGTCTGAAATTTAAGTTTGAGATGGCTTTATTAAATGTGGTGTCCAAAAAACGTTCCAAAAAAAGTTATAAATAGATTATGTTAAAAAAATTATCTGTGGAGAAGCAAAATTGAAGTTCATACGGAAAATAAATAATAAGGGCGACCGAAAAAGTCGCCCTAACAAATTTCATAAAGTAGTTGCCGTAGAATTCACTACACTAATTTTTCTAAAGCCGAAGCGATTCGCGCTATCGCTTCGCGCAATTGCGCTTCCGAAGCCGCATAACTTAAACGAAAACAATCCGGATCGCCAAAAGCACCACCACTGACTAAACCGACGTAAACCGTTTGCATAATATAATCGCACAAATCGTCGGCGTTGTTGATGACAGTTTCACCAAACGATTTGCCAAAATAATGGCTACAATCGGGGAATAAATAAAATGCACCTTGTGGTTGATTAACGCGCAAACCCGGAATAGCACTCAATAAATCAATCACTATGTCGCGGCGGCGTTTAAACTCGTCACGCATTTTATGTGTTGCATCCAACGGAGCGTTTAATGCAAAAGCTGCACCTTTCTGACTGAACGAATTGGCACCACTCGTAATTTGGCTTTGAATTTTGCTACATGCATCGGCAATCCATTTAGGTGCACCCATATAACCCAATCTCCAACCTGTCATGGCATATCCTTTGGCAAATCCATTAATAGTAATCGTTCTATCTTTCACTTCTTCGAAAGCACCAATACTATAATGATGTCCTGTGAAGTTTATATATTCATAAATTTCGTCGCTACAAATAAAAATATCAGGATGTGGCGCTAAAACTTCTGCGATTTCGCGCAATTCACTTTTAGTAAATACCGAACCTGTAGGATTCACAGGCGAACTAAACAAAACCATTTTAGTACGGTCTGTTATGGCTGCTTTTACTTGCTCACCCGTTACCTTAAAATCTTGATCGACACCTGCTTTCACTATAACAGGCGTTGCACCCGTCATACGGACAATTTCTAAATAACTCACCCAATAAGGCGCAAAAATGATACACTCATCACCTTCTTCCAATAAAGCCATAGCCACATTGGCAATACTTTGCTTCGCACCATTCGATACAACAATTTGTTGCGGCGTGAAATCTAAATGGTTATCGCGTTTAAATTTTTTGCAAATCGCATCGAGTAAATCTGGAATGCCTGGTACAGGCGTATATTTTGTAAATCCATCAGAAAGTGCTTTAATGGCAGAAATTTTAATGTGATCGGGCGTATCGAAATCGGGTTCACCCAAACTCAAACTAATGACATCGTGCCCTTGTGCTTTCAAGTTACGCGCCATTTGTGCCATTTTAATCGTTTCACTTTCAGCCATATTGCGCACCATGCGAGAGAGGCGATGTTTTACTTCTGTAACCATAATTTAATTTTTTTCGAACGCAGACAGTTCGTTTTTACATCAACTTTTATTTTAAAACGCAAATAAAATAAAAAAGCTACAATAAGAACAACTTTGAGACGAATTTATCGAATAAATATCCTTTAAAGGATTGTGAAATGCAGAACTTTGAAAAAATTTTATCGCTTTTTTGTTTTGGCTTTGTGAAACTTTGCCTCTTTGTTTCTTTGTGGTAAAGATTTTCGAGGTATATTTTCAGCACAAAGAAACACAGGTGACAAAGTTTCACAAAGAGTCAGAGTTAAATCGTTTTTTTAAGGAAAGTCTTTTTTTGATGCTATAAATTTTTTAATTTAAATAAAAAATTGAAGTTCGATTTACAAATTATATTCGCATAACAGAACAAAAAAAGTGACGTTTCAATTTGTAAATCGTATTCACAAACTGAACATTTTTTTGAAAAATTTAACTTGCAAATAAATTCGGTTAAAAAAAATACTGTAAATCCAAAAATACTGCAAATCCTGATTACATTTGACGATGAAAAAATTATTTCTTTTAGATGGTCATGCGCTGGTATATCGCGCCCATTATGCGTTCATCACGCGCCCATTAATGAATTCGAAAGGTTGGAACGTGAGTTGCATCACTGGTTTTACGCGGGTATTGCTCGATATCATGAAAAAAGAGAAACCAACCCATTTAGCGGTAGCTTTCGATTTACCTACGCCTACTTTCAGGCACACTATGTACGAGCCTTACAAAGCACAGCGCGAATCGCAACCCGAAGATATTACTTTTGGAATACCCTATATAAAAAGTATTTTGGAAGCTATGAACATTCCGATACTTACAAAAGATGGTTTTGAAGCCGATGATGTTATTGGTACCCTGGCATTACAAGCCGAAAAAGAAGGTTTCGATGTTTTTATGATGACGCCCGACAAAGATTATGGTCAGTTGGTGAGTGATAAAGTTAAAATGTACAAACCTGCCAAAAGCGGCAGCGATGCTGAAATTTGGGGTGTGAAAGAAGTTTGCGAAAATTGGCAAATTAAATACGTTTGGCAAGTGGTTGATATGCTCGCTATGCAAGGTGATGCTGTTGATAACATTCCAGGATTTCCCGGAATAGGTCCTAAAACTGCAGCTACACTTTTGGCTGAATACGAAACACTTGAAAACGTTATTGCTAATGCTGATAAACTTAAAGGCAAGCAACAAGAAATTGTCAAAAATTTTGCTGAACAGGCGTTGCTTTCAAAAGTGCTTGCCAAAATTGAAACCGAAGTGCCGATTCAATTCGATGCAGAAGCATATATAATAAGTGGATACAACAACGATAAACTCGGTGAAATTTTTAAAGATTTAGAATTTAGAGCATTAGCTAAAGAAATGCTTGTGAGCGATGATACCGTAGAGACTTTGCTTGAAACGACTTCACAAACCACCCAAGTTTCAGCACAAGGTAATTTGTTCAGCGATACAAATGATTATGTTTCGCAATCGTCTTCAAAAAGAACAGCTGCCCCTTCTCCATCGAAATCATCTCAGGCGTTGCCTGTAACGTCTCTACAAGCACATTCAATTGCTGAAAAAAATATTGAAAACACTGCGCACAATTATATTTTAGTAGATACAGATGTAGAAATAGGTAAACTCATCGAACTATTGAAAACCAATTCGCCTATTAGTTACGATTCTGAAACGACGGGTATTGATGCCAATAATGCCGAACTTGTCGGACTCTCATTCGCCGTAAAACCTTTCGAGGCATATTATGTGCCTGTTTCTTCCGATCAGACTGAAGCACAAGCACTTTTAGAAAAATTCAGACCTATTTTTGAAAATGATAAAATTTTAAAAATCGGGCAAAATATTAAGTACGATGCTTTGGTTTTGCGCCATTATAATATAACGCTTTCGGGTATTTATTTCGATACCATGCTCGCGCATTATGTCATTCATCCAGAGTTACGTCATGGAATGAACTTTTTGTCAGAAACTTATTTGAAATATCAACCCGTTAGTATTGAAACGCTCATTGGTAAAGGGAAAAATCAAACTTCCATGCGCGATGCACCTTTAGAGCAAGTGAAAGAATATGCTGCTGAAGATGCTGATGTGACGCTCCAACTTTATAACGATTTCAAGCCCAAACTCACAGAAGCAGCTGTAGAAAATATTTTTTACGACATAGAAATGCCACTGGTTGAAGTTTTAACCGAAATGGAATACAATGGTGTGCGGATTGATCCTGATTTTTTAGCGGTTTATTCAAAAGAACTCGTCCTAAAAATTAAAAAACTCGAAGAGCATGTTTACGAATTGGCAGGTGTAAAATTCAATATTGCATCTCCCAAACAGGTAGGTGAAATTTTGTTCGATAAATTAAAATTGCCTTACCGTTTCAAAAAAACGGGAAAGAGCGATCAATACAGTACCGACGAAGATAAACTCACAGAACTGGCAGTGAATTACCCGATTGCACGTGCAATTTTAGATTTTCGCGGTGCGAGTAAACTTTTAAATACGTATGTCAATGCACTACCTAAACTAATAAATCCTAAAACGGGTCGCGTACACTCTTCTTTCAATCAAGCATTAGCAGCCACTGGTAGATTGAGTTCTCAAAATCCGAACTTGCAAAATATTCCTGTCAAAACGGAAGAAGGCAGACATATTCGCAAAGCATTTATACCGCGCGATGCCAATCATGTTTTAGTCAGTGCCGATTATAGTCAGATTGAATTGCGCCTCATTGCCGAAATTGCACCAGAAGAAGCAATGCTCGAAGATTTTTCTAAAGGTCTTGATATTCATACTGCCACTGCATCGCGTGTATATAAAGTTCCGATGAATGAAGTAACACCGACGCAGCGACGCAACGCCAAAACAGTCAATTTCTCAATTATTTATGGTGCAGGTGCAACCAATTTATCACAACAACTCAGTATTCCGCGCGCTGAAGCAAAAGGATTGATTGAAGCTTATTTTGCACAATACCCAGGTTTGAGTAATTATATGCAGCGCATTGTAGCCGAAACACAAAAAACATATTATGTTAGCACACTCGGTGGTCGTCGCCGATTTGTACGCGATATAAACAGTAATTCAAGCCTCGAACGCAGCAATGCCGAGCGCATCGCCATCAACACACCTATTCAAGGTTCTGCAGCCGATTTGATAAAAAAAGCGATGATTGCTATTCATGCAACAATTAAAGAAAAAAAATTAGAAACCAAACTCATTTTACAAGTACACGATGAATTAGTGTTTGATGTGCCGCGCAATGAACTCGACATGATTCAACCCATCATCATCGAAAAAATGAAAAATGCACTCCCTAATTTGCACGTTCCTATAGAAGTAGGCATCGGTCATGGCGATAATTGGTTGGAAGCGCACTAAACAGGTGTAAGGAGTCAGGTAACAGGTAACATCTACCTGATACCTGACTCCTTACACCTGAATAAATATTGTTAAGGGCACACAAATTAATCAAAAAATAAGTTGAAAATAAAAAAAAGTGTTAAAAAGTATCCATAGTTCAGAATCGCGTTTTAAATTAGCGCATTAATTAAGTTCAAATCAATTTATTATGAAAAATTTATTGTTAGTGTTATTTCTAACACTTGGTTTTGTAAGTGCAAATGCTCAAGCTGATGCAGCAAAAATGAAAGCTGAAGCAGAAATGAAAGCGGCTAAAGCAGATGCTATGAAGGCAAAAGCCGACACCAAAATGGGTGCTATGGATGCAAAAGCTGCAACTGAAGCTAAAATGAAAGGTGATACTAAAGCAGCTGCTGCCGACATGAAAGCGGCAAAAGCTGAAAAAATGGCTGCAGGTGCGCATGCTACAAAATCGGAAGCAGAAATGAAAGCGGCTAAAGCTGACATGGAAGTTTCTAAAGCAGCAAAAAAAGCGAAAATGGCTGATAAAATGGCTGACAAAGCAGATGGTGCTGCTACTGATGCAACTATGGCTGCAAATAAAATGCACGCTAAGCACAAAATGGCAATGGCTTCTATGCCTAAAATGACATACAAATGTCCAATGGGTGATGCTTTATGCGATGGTCCAGGTAAATGCCCTAAGTGTGGAATGGAAATGGTTGCTATTAAATCAGAAATGGCGCCTAAGATGAAAAAAGCAATGGCTAAGCCTGCTGCCGAGCACAAAATGAATTAATGGTTAATGGTTAATGGTAAAAAAAAAATAGGCGTTGCAAATTGCAATGCCTATTTTTTTTTTGCAAAAATTGAATACAATATAAAAAAATGTAATTTTATACCCATTAAAAATTGCAAGTTAAAATATTTCGATTTAGATTTGTAAAATTATTAAGGTAATTATTTATCTAAGAATTTAATTTGGCGATAAATCATTACTTTACAATATTTAGGAACTCAACGAGAAACTTATAAACCAAATTATTCGAAAACATACATTATGGCCAAAGATTCAGAAAATAGCATTCAGTCAACTCAAAGAAGCAATTCAACGCTCTCTCAGCTTTCTCAAGAACGCGCAACTAAATCGAACGCGATTGAGATTCCTCAAATTTCTTTGCCCAAAGGTGGTGGCGCTTTACGCGGTATTGATGAAAAATTTCAGGTAAATGCTGCCAATGGCACGTCTTCTTTTTCTATTCCATTGCCTTTATCACCCAATCGAAATGGGTTTACACCGCAAATGTCGCTTTCTTACAATTCAGGTGTAGGGAATAGTTTATTTGGTATTGGTTGGGATGAAGGTTTACCTGCTATTCAACGCCGCACCGATAAAAAATTACCGCGTTATTTCGATTCGAATAATCCGGATGATATTCCGAAAGAAGACAGTTTTATGTTTTCGGGTGTTGAAGAATTGGTGCCCTTATTAGATTGGAATAAAGCAACCAAAACTTGGAAAGTGCGCCAAAACCCACAAGGCGATTTCACAGTTCGCGAATACCGCCCACGAATTGAAGGTGGTTTTTCGCGTATTGAGCGCATTGAATATAAAGACCATGGTTTTTATTGGCGCGTCACTTCGAAAGACAACATCACTACTTTTTTCGGATTCAGTGAATCTTGCCGCATTGCCGACCCAACCGACAAAACAAAAGTTTTTCAATGGCTACCCGAATTTTCTTTCGATGATAAAGGTTCATGGGTGTGGTATGAATATAAATCGGAAAATTTAGATGGCGTTGAAAATGAAGTACACGAGAAAAATCGCTTTAATAATAGCGCGCCGTTCACAAATAAACATTTAAAAAGTATCAAGTATGGCAATCAAGTGGCGTATTATATAGATGAAACTCAACCTTATATCGCGCAATTGCCTAAACAATCTGATTCTTATTTTTTTGAATTGGTATTCGATTACGGCGAGCACGATGCTTTAAATCCAAAACCTAACGATGCAGGTATTTGGAAATCGCGTCCAGATGCTTTTTCAATGCACCGTGCTTGTTTTGAAATTCGGACGTATAGATTGTGTCAGCGCGTTTTGATGTTTCATACTTTTCCTGAATTGAACAATAACATCACAACATTAGTGCGTTCCATAGATTTTGAATATAAAAGTGCTAATACATTACCTAAAGAAAGCGATCGTCCAACTGAGTTAATGTATTTGACAGGTATTTCGCAGATTGGGTATGTCATGCGCAATAATGCGTACAGTTCGAAAGCGTTGCCTAAAATGACGTTCGATTACCAATGGCTGCATTGGAATACTGATGTGAAAACAGTGAGTGCTGAAAATTTGGTGCACGCACCGATCGGTCTTTCGGGAAATTATCAATGGACAGATTTATACAATGAAGGCATTAACGGCATTTTGACCGAGCAAGCAAATGGTTGGTTCTATAAATCGAATTTGGGCAGTGATGACAACGGCGATGTGCAATTTTCTAACGCACAAATTGTGATGCCGAAGCCTTCGTTTACAGGTTTATCGAATGGTGTTTTGCAACTCCAAGATTTAGAAGCCAATGGCGAAAAACAATTGGTTGTAACTTCTCCTGGTGTGCAAGGTTATTTTGAATTAAGCGACGAAGGCGCGTGGCAACCTTTCAAATCGTTTTTGAAAACTTTGAATTTAGATTTGCACGACCCGAATGTGCGTATGTTGGATGTGAATGGCGACGGCAAACCTGAAGTGGTGTTATCGGATTTAGGTGCGTTTTGGTGGTGGGAAAATGCGGGAAAAATGGGTTACGATGCACCCGAATTAGCTACCAAACCTTACGACGAAGAGCTCGGTGCTTCTGTGGTTTTTTCAGATTTGGAGCAGCGTATTTTTTTAGCCGATATGTCGGGCGACGGCATGACGGATATTGTGCGCATTCGCAACGGTGAAATCTGTTATTGGGCAAATATGGGTTATGGGCGATTCAGCGCCAAAGTGACGATGAGCAATGCGCCGCTTTTCGATTATCCCGATATGTTTAATCCCGCTTATTTGCAATTAACTGATATTTCCGGCACAGGTGCGACGGATATTATTTATCTCGGAAAAAATAAATTCAAAGCCTATCTCAATTTTTCAGGCAATGCTTGGAGCGATGTGACGGAAATTGAACCGTTTTTCCCAACAGAACAACCCAATAAAATTTCTGTCACCGATTTGCTCGGCAACGGTACGGCGTGCATCGTTTGGTCGTCCGAAATGCCTGCATATAGCAACGCTCCCATGCGCTATATTGATTTGATGGGTGGAAAAAAACCGCACATCATGCGGAGCCGTGAAAATGGTTTCGGCAAAAAAACGGAGGTTGAATATAAAAGTTCTACACATTTTTATTTAAAAGATAAACTTGCCGGAACGCCTTGGATTACCAAATTGGCGTTTCCGGTGCAATGTGTTTCAAAAACCATCGTGACGGAAAGCGTCACCAATGTGCGCTTTGCTTCCGAATATTCCTATCATCATGGCTATTACGACCATGCCGAACGCGAATTTCGCGGATTTGGCAGAGTGGAACAAACGGATACGGAAGATTACGACAATTGGATATTATCGAATGCTTCGAATGGTCAACTTGGTGTGCAGCATCACGAGCCTCCCGTTTTGACAAAAACTTGGTTTCATACGGGCGCGTACATTAGTCAGGATAAAATTTTAAAACAATTTGAAAAAGAATATTGGTACAACATTATTGAGAAGCCTATTTTCAAAGACGATGTTTTAGACGACGCTTTCATCGATTTTTCTGATACTATTAAAAGTTTAAATGCTGAAGAAACTCGCGAAGCAGTTCGAGCCTGTAAAGGAATGACGTTAAGACAAGAGGTTTTTGCTTTAGACAAAACCGACAAAGAGAAAATCCCTTATTCGGTAGCAACGCATACTTGTTTTATTCGACCTGTGCAACCTCGAATAGATAAGAAATATGCCGTTTTTATTGTTTTAGAAAGTCAAGCGCTCAATTTTTCGTATGAACGCAAACCAGAAGATGCGCGTGTAGCGCATACAATGAATTTAGAAATTGACGCATTTGCTAACGTTAAAAAATCAGTTTCGATAGTTTATGGACGCAAATCTGATCAAAAATCTGATTTACCTAATTATAATATTGAGGGCAGTGATAAATTCCAATCCGAACATCAAAACATTTTAAACAGTGAGCAGCACAAAACACACGTTATTTTAACTGAAAATGAATTTACAAACGGTTTAACAGATAAACCTGCTTATTATCGATTGCCTCTACCCTATCAAGTCAAAACTTTTGAATGTCAAGGGATAGGCTTTAATAAACAGGTTGATTTTTTTAGTAAAAAAGACATAATAACAGCTTTGTCTGGCTTGTCAGAGTTAACTTATGAAAAAACAAACGATGACGGCAAACGCTTAATCGAACACATTCAAACGCTGTATAGAAGCAATAATCTCAATACACCGTTGGCTTTAGGAACAATTGAGTTTTTAGCATTGCCTTTCGAATCGTATCAATTGGCTTTTACGCCTGATAGATTGACAAATTTATATGATGATAAATTGCCAGCAACTGATTGGGACACAGAGTTGATAACAGATGGTAAATATGAAAAAATTGACGGCAAAAATTATTGGATTAGCTCTGGCAAACCCATTTTCTTGAACGGTGGAAGAACGATTGATTTGGTTAAATCTCAATTTTATGTGCCGATTGGATACGAAGACCCATTTGAAATAAAAACTTGGGTGAGTTTAGATAAATATTCTTTGTCCATTGAGTCAACTACAGATGCATTAGGTTTTCAAACCTTTGTGAAAGAATTTGATTTTCGAACATTATCGCCCACAAAATTACAAGACATCAATGGCAATTTCTCGGAAGTTGTAACGGATGAATTGGGAATGGTTGTAGCAACGGCTATTTCTGGAAAAAACGGCGAAGGAGATACTTTGACAGGTGGTGATTGGGTTTTCACAAAAAATAGAATCAATCTTTTTTTTCAAAATCCACTCACTGAAGCAGCCAATTTATTGCAAAATTCAACAGCTTGTATGGTCTATGACTTATATGCTGTTCCAACACGTGTAGCAAGCATTGTCAGGGAAACACACGTCAGTGATTTAAAGCCAGGTGTTTCATCGCAGTTTCAAATCAGTGTGGAATATTCAGATGGTTTTGGAAAAGTAGCTTTGAAAAAAGTGCAAGCTGAACCTGGTGACGCTTGGCATGTTGAAAAAAATGCAAATGGAGATTGTCAGAAAACGATTGTAAACACCATGGATCAACTCCGTTGGATTGGTAATGGGCGCACCATCCTGAACAATAAAGGTAAACCTATAAAGCAATATGAATCGTATTTTTCCGATACTTTCGAATACCAGAACGAAGATTGTGTACGCATGATAGGCGTTACACCCGTTTTACATTACGATGCCGTTGGTAGAAATATCAGAACCGAATTGCCCGATGGCACTTTTACAAAAGTTGAATTTAATGTTTGGGAACAGCGCAGTTTTGACCAAAACGATACGGTTTTAGACAGTCAATGGTACGCCGACAATCCAAACACAGATGCAGCTAAAAAAGCGGCGATTCATGCAAATACGCCTTCTGTTATTTATTTGGATAGTTTGGGCAGACCATTTTTCGGCTTAGAACACAATCGTTGGAATAAACGCGTGGGTAATAACTTTGAAATCGCTGAAGCATTTTATCCGACGTATGTGAATTTAGACATTGAGGGCAATGTGCATTCTGTGATTGATGCGCGCAATAATGCCGTCTTGACTTATAAATACGATATACTCGGTCATAGATTGTATCAGTTAGGAATGGACAATGGAGAACGCTGGATGCTGAACGATTGCATGGGAAAACCTGTGAAAGCGTGGGATGTAAATGGTATCGATAACCAAACGGATGCACGAGTTATGACGACCAACTACGACTTGTTACATCGCCCAACAGATACTTTTTTAGATAAAAATGGCACAACGTTTAAAATTGAACACATTGAATACGATGCGGCTGAAAATGGCAAAGGCAAAGCCCATATTCACCAAGACGGTTCGGGACAAACGACTATAACTCAATACGATTTTAAAGGCAATGTTTTAGAAACGCAAAAACAAATACCGCTTGATTACACATCTGAAATTGTGGATTGGAATGTTGCACAATTAGAAAAAACCGTTTACACACAAATAACAGAGTACGATGCACTCAATAGAATGAGTCGTATGTATAATTGGCACTTTCAAAACGACATTGGAGAAACGCGTGTAGCAATTTATTTGCCTTCATACAGTCGGCGTGGCATTTTAGAAAGCGAAGATTTAGTAGTAAATGCATTGAAAACAGGAACGGGCTACTCGATTGATGGCAAAACTACCACTACAAAAGTTGTAAAAAACATTTCTTACGATGCCAAAGGGCAACGCACCCGTATGCAACAAAACGACGGTAAGACCACCACTTGCTACTATTACGATGAAAAAAAATTCAGGTTATTGCAATTGCGCACCACTAAAAACGGATCAAGTAAGTGTGCGCAACCTTTGACTATGAGTAATTTGAGCGATCCAAATATATTGCAAAATTTACTTTATACCTACGATCCTGTTGGCAATATCACTGAAATATATGATGATGCCTACAAGCCCGTTTTCTTTAAAGGTCAAAAGGTTTTGCCGCAAAATACGTATGAATACGATGCGACTTACCGATTAATCTCCGCTACAGGCAGAGAGCAATATCAGTTACCTGCACCGCAACAGAGCGAACCGATTTGGCAACCACAAAATTTCCCGATTACAGATGGTACTTTGCGTGGTTACACCGAATATTACAAGTACGATGCAGTTGGTAATATTTTAGAAATGCACCACAGTGCCAACGGCGGTTCTTGGACACGTTCTTACGATAACGAAGCAGCCAATAACCGTTTAAAGACAACCAACTTAGGCAATAGTGATGCGCCGATTACTTATCGATACGATATTCATGGCAATATGCTGAATATAAGCAACAACGTAATAGGGCAAATTAATTGGGATTACCGCGATATGATTTGTCGCTACGATACCAATGCGGATGATAAAACATACTACCAATACGGCAACGACAAACAGCGCAGCAGAAAAGTAAGAAATAAACCGGGTGGCATAACAGAAGAGCGCCTCTATCTCGGTGGTTTAGAGCGATACAGACGTTGGCAAGCTGGCACGCTTGTAGAAGAAATTGAAACCCTGCACGTTTTTGAAGGAGAACATCGCATTTTAATGGTTGAAGACGTTAAAACAACCGATAATGCACAACGCGCAGCAGGCACTCTTTTTCGTTATCAATACAGCAATCATCTCGGCTCTGCTACTATAGAACTGAACGAAGCGGCGGATATTATTTCTTATGAAGAATACCACCCGTATGGCACAACAGCTTACCAAGCCAACAATACTTCTATAAATGCTGCCGCCAAACGCTATCGCTATACAGGCATGGAACGCGATGAAGAAACGGGTTTGGCTTATCACAGTGCAAGGTATTATGTGCCGTGGTTGGGAAGATGGTTGAGTAGTGATCCGATTGGGATTGGGGATGGGTTGAATGTTTATAAATATTGCAATAATAAACCTAATTTAAATATTGATACAAAAGGAACACAAACCATTCCTCCGTGGCGTTCTGACAGAGGCGATGGATTACATCCCGAAAGAAATTTCATGGACTCAAATGCTGGAAACAATTGGAATAGTGCTAGAGATTCTGTTCTTGAAAGAAGGTATGGTGGAGGTTCTTCTTCTGAAAATAACAGTTTATATAGTGCAGAACTTTCCCGCTTACCATTAGGTAGTAATAGGGGTGGAGGACAAATAGGTTTGGCAAGGCAACTTTTTAATAATATTCGAGGTCAATTTTATAGAAACGAAGCTGATAGTCCTACTTTTAGTTATACTCAAGATGAGATTACACTTCTTCGACAAGGACGTGCGCCTGCTTCAGGGGTTCAAATTCACCATGCTTTTGATGGGTTGGCTACGAATCCAAGGGAAGCCTTGAATGGTGCAAATTTACGGTTTGCTGAAGGTCATGCAGGAGATTCAACATCAACCCATTCAAGAGACCATGCAGCAATGGACACAGGAGATAGTAGAGCAGCGCAAACTAGAATGTTACAATCACGAGGAGCGTCAACA
The DNA here is from genome assembly GCA_043781915.1 of Saprospiraceae bacterium. Classification (GTDB taxonomy): domain Bacteria; phylum Bacteroidota; class Bacteroidia; order Chitinophagales; family Saprospiraceae; genus JAAFJT01. Next base: position 14,990 of record JAYWBA010000190.1, on the reverse strand, counting down.
CCTACTAGTAATCCAGCAACACAAACTATCGCAACTCAAACGAGATCTACTAGTGGTAACTCTTCTACAAGACAATCTTCTGCAACAGGTAGTCCTACACAAAGTTCACGAACGCCGAGGATACCTTCAGTAACACTTCCTAGTAACACCTCGGCTTCATTAGGTACTTTAGGGAGAAATGCTGTTCCATTTGTAGCTGAAGCAGAAATTGCATTAACTTCAACTGCGTTTGCAGTTGCTCCTTATTCTGCTCCTGCCAGTACGCTTTTATTTAGTGCGGCAGAGGTATTACCTCCTGTTGCTGGTGCTGGTTTCGTAGGTGCAGTAGGAGGACATGCAACAAGATATGTAGCTTCTGAACTTGGAGCAACTCAAGATACCGCAGATAAAATTGGTTTTGTTGGGGCAGTTGGTACTGGAGCTGCATTGGGGTCATTTATTCCTGGAGTTGGTACAGCTGTTGGTGCTGGTATCGGCGCAATAGTTGCAGGTGGCTTTTATTTATTTTCTTTATAAGTATATTTTTTTCACATTTTAAATCATTAAAAATGAATCTGTATCAAATCATTATTCTTCTATTATTAGCTACAATGCTATTAAAGAAATTTTCCCCTTCATTAGGTCGCACCCTTTCTCTAAAACAGAAAGACGATGGGATTGATTGGGGGGATATTATTATAATTATCATCATAATAATAATTATAATTAGCTTACCTTTTCCCTTACCAATGAGATAATATTAACTCTTGTTTGATTTTGAATAGAGTTAAGATGCCCAAAGGTTCTAAAAGCATTAAGCGAGATAGTAATACTACTTTCTTGTTTAACTATAACTAAGAGTTAAAAGCTGTTTAATTAAACTAGATCAACTAAAAAGGCATTTAAGAAATTTTTATCAATTCAATTAGTAAGAATAAAAAGAAGGTTTTATTAATTATTCACTATTAAATAAATTTAATCATGGCAAAAGAATCTAAAAAAGAAAACTATTTCCTCGTTTCGTTTGATGGTCTTGATCTTACAAAAGATCAAAAACAGAGAATAGAGAAAAACATTCAAGAACTTGTGATGAAGGAAATTGCACTCTTGGATCACAGTGGAGATGTCAAAATCAGCAGAAAATTTGCTGGAAAGCCGACATGGGAAGACCTTTGGAAACAAGGGCAACTGGCTGGATTTTGGATAGAGGGATTTCCAAACTTTCCATCTGGCGGACCAATAAAGTAATATTGGGCTTGAAATAGAATGTCGGATAAATATTCCTTTATACCGACATTCTATTCATTTATTATTTCACAAATACTAATTAAAACATGAAAGATAATAATAGGCTTTGTCCAAGTTATGCACCAACACCTGGCGCTAAATTATACGGTATTGTAAATAAAAATGGGTTTATAAATTATCTGAAGGATACAATGACAGTCTCTAAATCTTTTTTAGAGGAAGCCTCTAAAGGCAAGGATTTAGATAAAAAATTTCGCTTTGCAGGGAATTGTGCAAAATCTGGCTGTGAACAGTGGGATAATAAGTCGACTCAATGTGGATTAATAAATACTATTATAAATATTGTTAATAATCCCGCCCTAGAAGAACTTACTTACTGTCCTATAAGAGAAAAATGTAGATGGTATGCTCAAAGACAAGGTTTGGCATGTGCTCAATGTAGCGAAATAATAAGGAATATCGAAACAAGAATTTTAGAACAGTAGGCATCAAATAATGAGTTTATTTAAAGACTTACTATAAAGACTTGAACCTGCACTCTAAGTGTTCATGGAAATAAAAAGCGCACTCTAAAACGCTGGATTAAGTCCCTGCCGGCACTAGGTGTGTGTAAAATATGCAGAGGAATGAATGAATGAAGCAGAATCTGTTACAAAAACGCAGCGGCTTGATTCAGTTTTCAAAGGGGATCCTAGTATTTTGGCGTCTCTAACGCCTATTTATAAAGGGTCAAGCGGCTTGGTTTGTAAGCAACGTAGCAGTGAGAAGACCGCAAAATACTACGTTTCAGCCAGTAGATTGAAACAAGTATGTGCGTAGTTGGAAGACAGCACACAGGCAAGACTAGCCATAAACGATACTTTTAAACTAAAAGCGTTAAAAAATGACAGCACTTTCAGAACACATTAAACGCGCTATTTTAGAGAGATTTTTGGTACTGTTTTCTGGCGGCGCGACACAAAATTTTAAACAAAAGCAAAGCGATTTAAAACACGTTTTGTACAAAATATCATTTTTCAAATATGCCAACGCTACAAGAACATAGCGACTATATTTTTGAACAATTATTTAATAGTTACAGACCTGGCATAGCTTGGCATTGGGGTTATAAAGATAGAGTTTCTGTAATTCTAAGAGACCTTAAAATGTTTTTGCCTTTGATTAATGATGATGACGCACTGGCAGAAAAGAGAGAATTGCTTTTCTGGTTTATAAAAATTATGGTGGAAGAGCTATTAAATCCGCCTTATGAAGATGCGCTTTTTGCGTTGAGATTGTTGAAAGGTTGTCAAAAAATACAACTAAGCGAAAAAACACAAAAAGAAATTGAAAAGATGATGGGTGAAATCAGTAAGAGCACTCACGATAGGTATAATGAACTTAGGTTTAGTCGTTTTGATTTAGACTTTTAAAATAAAAAGAATATGGAAGATAACGAAGGTTTTCAAATGCCCACCAACCCCATACTCGCTACAGCTATGATGGTGAAAGCAATACATTGGTTTCCGGGTAACAGTAAACAAGGCACGACCCACTGTACTAATAAGGTCTTAGAGTGGGTAAGCCAAACGCCTTTAGATGCGTCGCCTGAAAATTTAGAAGCCCGCGAGCAATTGGTTTATTGGATGAATGAAGTTGCCAAAAAGATAGCACTTCCACCATTTGAGGATATAGAATCAGCTATTAAGTTGATTCTTTGCTGTCAATCTATCAACACAAGTTCGGAAGCGCAAGCGTATTTTAAAGGATTTTTGGGTAAATTGGAGGAAAAGCGTGGAAAATATTGAAACCGTAATTTTTTATAAACTAAATAATTGATAGAAAATGGAAGGTATAATAGAACTTTTCAAACAAAGCGACCGCTCGAAACAAGTGTTCATTGAAATAAAAAACTCGCGGCAAACGCCGCACGCTGGATTCAGTCATGAGTCTTAAACAATCTGGGTAAAGTATTTTTAGATATAGATAAAGCAAAGCACACAATAATTTTTTATTAAAAACAAACTTTTAAATAAAAATGGATATGAAAACAGATTTAGCTGCCATTCTCTCTGCCATAATGTGGCCCTTAACTGCATTGTTGGTATTGTTTGGGTATAGAAAAACAATACCAGTTTTGGTAAAAGAGATGACAAGTCGAGTCAATAAATTAGAAATCGCAGGCGTGAGTTTGGAATTTGCTGTTGCTAAACCTTATGATGCGGATTCGGAAAAATCATCTGCTGCATCAGATTTTTGGCAAAAAGCTCCTTCGGCAGAAGTTATGGATAGTAATGCCCGTACATTTTTCGGGCAACTGTCAGAAGGTGGGTCAGCAGATTATGCATTAATAGATTTATCGGAAGGGAAATCGTGGCTAACTTCTCGCCTCTATATCATTTCGATTTTGTACTTCCAAATCAAAGGCGTAAAAGCCTTCGTTTTTATTGAAACCCAAGGTGGTATTCGAAAACGTTATTTAGGCTGGGCTAGTTCGGATAATGTAAGATGGTTGCTTGCAATACACTATCAGTGGTTAGAGCAAGCCTATTTGGAAGCATACAATATAATAATCAAGGGTAGTGCAAAAATTGTTTCAGAAAGTGGTCGATTGGGATATGATTATGACCCTAAGGGTAATAACGCAAGTATCGATCTGTTAAGAAATTTTTTAAACCAAATTCAATCTCCATTACTACCTCCTGACAATCCAAACAAATGGGCGTACCTTGAAAGCACTTCACCAACTTACGAACATGGGCAATGGATTACTGGTGAACTCATTGAGAAAAATCTAGGAAGTAACTTGAACAAAGGTTATATCCGTTCTTCCGAACTCAGAGCAAAATCAGAAAAAGAACAATTGAATATGATTGTTTCTATGCCTGACCCATACATTGTCGTGGTAACAGATGATTATCGGTTTGAGTATGTTTTAGACCGATTAAAGATATTAGAACAATCATTTAGAAAATAATTTTAGCAAAAATATCAAGTAAAAATTTTGAACCATCATAAATCAAACATCATGTCAAATAAATCACAATTTTATACGCTTAGCGGTCATATTACCAACTTGCAAAATCAACCTATTTCGGGCTTGAACGTTCAAGCTTTCGACCAAGATCTTACCACTCCCAACGACACCTTGGGTAAGCCTTCGATGACTGATTCAAAAGGTAAGTATACTATCCTTTTCACAGAAAAAGACTTTCTCATCAAAAAAGAAGAAGGTTATACTCCCGATGTGTTTATTCGGGTGTTTGACGGAGATCAATTATTAGGACAAAGCGATGTCAAGCATAACGTGAAAAATAAAATTAAAATAGATTTACAGGTAAAATATGGTAGAGAAAGCACAAAAGAGCCTTTGCTTCGTGTTTTCGGAACGGTGCGAAATGAATTTGGCGAACTACTTAGCGATGTTACAATAAAAGTGACTGATCGCGACCTCAGAAATGAAGAATTGCTGGGTAGTGTGGTGCTGAAAGATGGTAAATATGAAGTGCGTTATACAAAATCTCAATTCAGTAAAGTAGAAAAAGATTCGGCGGATGTTGTTGTCCGAGTGTTGGATGCCAAAGGCACAGAGTTATTCAAAACAACTACATACTACAATGCACCGAATGAATTGGAAGTAAATATCAATCTCAAAGGCGTTGAATATAAAGGTCTTTCAGAATGGGATACCTTAACGAATATGATTAACCCGCTTATTGAAGGCGTAACACCTCTTGAATTGCGAGAAGATGAAAAAGAGCAAGATGTTTCCTTCCTTTCGGGTGAAACTGGACGCAGCCCTTTAATTATTGGCACTTGGATAGCCTGTTTCCATTTAGCAGATAAAACCGTGCAAGACAAAATGGCATTAGAAGCTGCCGTTTTCTTCGGGTTTATGCGTCAAGGTCAACCGGCTTTACTATCCAACACACTCTTAGAAGATATTCAACACCCTGATCGAGTAGATTTGATGAAAGATAAAATCCTTAAAGATTTATCGAACATCAGCCCTGAATTGCAAAAACAATTATTGCTCAAAGCACTAAAGGATAACCTCATTCCTGCACGAATTCAAGCGGATATAGACAAAATACTGGAAATTCTTCGCCAAATAAAGCTGCACTATGCTGCCGATAATACTTTTGGAGCGGGTAAAGGAACAATAGCTCAATTACTACAATTAACACCAGCGATTGGTAACGATCAAATAAAATTTATAGCAGCTTATACCGATAACACTGGCTCGATGCGCGATTTTTGGAAAAAGTTAGAAACAGATAAAGTTTTCGCTCCTGAAGTTGTACGCGATTTAAAATTGAATTTTGAATTGGGTGCTTTAACGCGCAATCATATTCCGTTGGTAGCGGCATTAAATTCAAAATTTAAAACGGGTGAAGTAACAGCTAAAAGAGATTTCGCAAAATTAGACCGCACTGCATGGGTGGCTATTTTTAAAAGTAAAGGTCCAGATGGTAATATTGTAGGTGTGCCTGCAAATATTGATGGCGAAACAGAAGATAAGAAATTTGAGGCTTACGGTGCTATTCTTGAGCAGCGTTTTGAACGCTCTTATGCTACAACATCTTTTATGGCTAAATTGGATAGGAAAGATAAAAGCCCTATCACTTTAAAAAGCGATATTGTAAGTTTCTTGGATAACAATCCTAAATTTCATCTAGACAGATTTAGGTTAGATCATTATATAGCAGAAAACCCTGAAGCACTTAAAGGCGTTCAGAATAAAGAAGCTATGCTAGGACAACTCAATTCTATTCAAAGGGTTTTCAAACTCAAACCTACACACCTAGCCGTTGATGCATTATTAGCCCAAAAAATAGAATCTGCGCAACAGATTTATTTTATGGGAAAAGAGCAATTTGTTTTAGCATTGAAAGATTCGGGCATCAATAAAATTGAAAGTAAAAAGATATATAATAAATCGGAAAATGCCTACGCTTTAGCACTGAACTATTTGGGTTATTATAATCAGAATCTAAATGGACTAACACCAAGTGGAATTCCAGACGTGACCAAAAAAATTGCGGATGGTGCATTAGCTGGAGGTAGTGCTGCAAAAAATATTAATTTACCAAATTTACAAATACTTTTTGGTTCTTTAGACTTTTGCGAATGCACTCATTGTCGTTCCGTTTACAGCCCTGCTGCGCATTTTGTTGATGTTTTGCGTTTTCTTGGTGAACGCAACACAAACGGTGTAGGTATAAACACGGGGTTAAAAGTTAAAGATGTGCTGTTGAATCGCCGTCCGGATTTGGGCGAAATGGAATTAAGTTGTGAAAATACCAACACACCCTTACCTTATATTGATTTAGTGAATGAGGTTTTGGAGGATGTTGTAGCTTCTCCTTCTCCAACAGTACTCAATAATGCGATTGAGGCAGATTTGGTTTCTGGAAAAATTAAACAAAGCGTCAATGATGAATTGAAACTCAAAAAATTGCCTATAAGCATTGATGCTGAAGTATATGCACCTGATATTAATGACAGATGGGTAATTCGCGACAAACAAAACGCTTATAAATTATGGAAAGAAGGTGCGGTTCTTCAAATATTACCGACCAAACAAACGCATTTATCAGCGGCAGAATTACGTGCAAATCCTGAATACACCAATCCTTCTGCTTATGATACTTTGGCAAAATCAGTTTTTCCTTTCAATCTGCCTTTTAATCTTTGGCAACTTCAATCAAGAACATATTTAACGCATCTTGGCGTGCCAGAGCAGCGCTTGTTTGAATTATTTCAACAGAAATTAGCCGACAATATTACTTTATTGCCGAGTGATTTGCAAATTGATTGCGCTTGGCTCGGTATTGGTGAAGCTGAAAGACAAATTCTAACAGGAGCTTTTGCCGGCAAGCAATCTTGGGATTTTTGGGGATTGGCTCAGACTGGGAATAATTTATCTCATCCTGATACACCGACAGACCATACAACAAATGTTACTGGCACTTGGATAGAGGTGCTGAGTCATGTTTCTATTATGCTTCACAGAACAGGGTTAACTTACAAAGAGCTTTTGCAAGTGTTGGATATGTTGTATATCAATCCGAAAGGAGTAGTTTACATAAACGACAATCCTGACAACAACGCAGCCAACTGTGATACGACAAAATTTAATATTATCGGTCTGACTCAAGATATTTTAGACCGTGTGCACCGTTTTATTAGATTGTGGAGAAAATTAGGTATACAGATGTGGGAATTGGATATGCTGTTACCTAACACGAGCCAAGTTCCTAATGTCATTGATAAAAAAATCACTGATACTTGCTTGCAAGATATTTCTCGCATGCGACGTACGTTGGATAAATACAATTGGGATTGGCGCGTAACGCTTGCGCTTTACAATAGTATTGATAATACTGTTTATTTAGATCGCAGTAATTCGGACGCTCAAGCCATTCAAACTTTGTATCAAAGCTTATTCCGCAATAAATTGGTAGATGCAACTGCATCTTTCCCAGAAAAATCTGAAAATATAACTGGAACGATTGCAGATAAAATCCCTGGCATTTTAGCTGCTTTCCGAATTAAAGAAGATGATTTGGGTTTAATCCTCACCGATTTAGGATTGGCCAACACAACAGTATTAAATATAACAGTTTTAAGCCAAATTTATAGAATTACCCTACTTGCCAAAGGCATTGGTCTAAATATTGACCAATTTATTCGACTCAAAAGACTTTTGGCAATTAACCCTTTTGCCGATACTAAAAGCACTAAATCGTTTATTGAGATTTATGAAAAAATAGCTGCTACCGAGTTTTCTGTTCTAGAATTAGATTATCTGTTAGCGCATAAATATAAATCCAATTCAGGTATAGCTTTGGAGGATAGAATAATTATTGAAACACTGAAAGCTATCAGAGAGGGTTTACAAAAAGTAGAAGATGAGCTTACGTTAAAAAAACCAGAAGAAACAGTAGAAGCATATATTAAAAGCAAATTAGGGTTTTTGCCTGCCTTGAAAAAAGATAGTGACCAAAGCAAGGCATTGGCAATAGTAAATGGCACTTGGGCGGACGCTGCATCGCTCAATGCACTCATTGATAAATATTTTGTCGATGTTTTAGATTTAAATACTGCAAAGTTAAATTTTGCACCCATTCCACCAGGTGGTACGGGGATGAAAGTGGAAGACCGTTTTGCATATTTACAACCCGCTCTGCAAATCTATTTGTTGAAAACTCAAAAAGAATCTTTTCTTAAACAGAAAATGGCGGAAGTTTTTCAAATAGATGTACCGAGTGCTGATTTGTTGTTATCTCAATTACAAATTGCCGGTTCTGCAAATAGGCTTTTACAGCATCTGAATGACAATAATTTCATTCTTAAAGATGCTAATGGAATATATCTGTCAACTTTAGATGAGGCTCATTTTCCTAACAGCTTTAATTCAATGCGGCTTTTACATAAAAACGCATTGGTTTTAAACAAACTCAAAATAAAAGTAGAAGAACTGAAATGGTGGCTAACAGGATCTCATGCTGTTGATATGGCTTGGGTGCATCCAAAAAATTTCCCAATTGATACGACGACATCTGTCCCGATGACAGAATGGGTGAGTATTTCAGATTTTTTTGTCTGGAAAAACAAATTGCCAAAATCGGATAAAACAGTTTTTGAGTTTTTAGATACTGTTTTAGATGTAACAATTACTGCTGATACAAATATTTTAGCTTTAGCAAACCTAACTTCTTGGGATAAAGCTGATATTACAGCCTTAGTGGCTAATTTCAATTGGGATGCCAAACAAGAATTTAAAAAATCTATTTCTCTTATTCGATTGAGTGATTGCATGCAGGCGTTGCGCCGTCTCGGTGTAAATGCAGAACGTGCCATACTTTGGGCAAAAGCTGAACCAACAGTTGATATCGCCGAGAGTTTGAAACAAACAGTGAAATCGAAATACGATTTAGTACAATGGCAGCAGGTTATTCAACCTTTCCAAGATATTTTCAGAGAGCAAAAAAGCGATGCTTTGGTCAGTTGGCTTATATCCCAAAATAATCCAAACTGGATAGACACTAACGCTTTATACAGTTATTTCCTGATTGATGTAGAAATGAGTTCGTGTATGCTCACCTCTCGACTTAAACAAGGAACAGCTTCAGCGCAACTATTTGTACAGCGTTGCTTGTTGAATTTAGAGTTGGATATTTCAGTACGCTCTGAAAAGATAAATGATGCGGACACTCAAGCAGACTCAAAATGGAGGCAATGGAAATGGATGAAATACTACCGTCTTTGGGAAGCTAATCGCAAAGTGTTCTTATATCCTGAAAACTGGATTGAGCCACAACTACGCGACGAAAAATCTCCTTTCTTTAAAGAATTGGAAAATGAATTGATGCAGAACGACATCAACCGCGACACAGCAGAACAAGCCTACTTAAACTATTTGGAAAAATTGGATAAAGTAGCGAATCTCGAAATACGGACAATATACGATGAAGTTATCAATGCAACCGAATCGACACTCCACGTTTTTGGTCGCAGTCGCAGCAGCATTGCTCCTGAATATTTCTATCGCAAGCTTATCAATAAAGGCAGATGGACAGCATGGGAAAAAGTTGAATTGGAAATTGCGGGCAATCATTTAGTGGCGGGTATTCATAATCGTCGATTGCATTTGTTATGGCCTCAGTTTTTAGAAAAAGCACTTGAAGAAACAAATATTCAAATTCCAACAACAAGCACTGGGGGGACAACTCAAGCTCCAAAACGGTATTGGGAAATTAGGTTATTTTGGAGTGAATTAAAAAAAGGGAAATGGACACCAAAAGTGTTATCAAATTCTCAACTAAATATTTGGCAAAAATGGGTTGGGGGCAGTTATCAAGATAGAATTCATTTCAAAATACGTTTAATACCAACCAGTAACCCAAGTATTTTAGCAAAGTTATTTTCCCCTTTTGATGGTCAGAGCTCAATACCATATAGCACTGGAGGTTTTCAGAAGATAGGAAAAGAAATTAAACCATTAGAGAGGCTCATTGAGACAAATGACTGGTATAAACAATGGTACTATGATTATGAAGTTTTGATTGCACCTATTAATAGTGTGTATAGTAATGGGCTTTTGAATAACGAACAGAAAGAAGTTTATTTCAATTATAATACTTCTAAAGAAACTTCATTTGTTTCAAGTGATTTTACGCCTCAGACTGAAACACAAAGCATTTTGTTATTTAATAATTTCGAAGTAGATTCTTTTTCGGTAATAGATGCTCAAGCTAATGGCGTTATCGATAACGGATCTTTTTTTCTTTGGGATATTAGAAGGACTTATTTTGCAGATTTTACTACCAATCGTGGGAATGAATATGTTTCAGGTCAATCGTATTCTTATGTTACACGCTCATTCAGTTTTTACATTCACTACCATCCTTTTGTGGAATTATTTATCAAAGAACTTAATATTTGGGGTATCCCTGGTTTGTTAAATCGCCGTATTCAAGTGGAACCACAAAATATTTTTGGTAGCCCACCAATCTTCAATTTTAAAGACTACCAACCTACGAGCAATGTTGTTCCAAGCTATGACATGCCTGATAAAACAAAGTCGTATCCAGTTGAAGACATTGACTTTACTTATAAAGGAGCTTATTCACTATACAACTGGGAGTTGTTTTTTCACACTCCGTTCCATATTGCTAATAAATTAGCAAGTAATCAGCGTTTTGAAGAAGCTTTAGAATGGTATCACTATATTTTCAATCCAACAAATACCGACAATACTGTTCTTGACCCTAATACACCACAACAAAAATACTGGATTACAAAACCTTTTTATGAAACTACAAAAGCTGATTATTATAAGCAGAAAATAGAAAACCTTTTATTGGCAATTGCTAAAGGTGACAGCGATTTACTGGCACAAGTAGAAGAATGGCGTGATAACCCATTTAATCCGCACCTCATAGCACGGATGCGCACTGTTGCTTACCAAAAAAGTATTTTGATTAAGTATATTCAAACCATCATTGCTTGGGGCGACCAAAAATTCAGAATTAACACCACTGAAAGTATTAATGAAGCGACCCAACTTTATATTTTGGCAGATTCGATTTTAGGACCTCACCCAAAGAGTATTCCTAAAAAAGTTGCCAATCCCATCAAAACTTTCTATCAATTAGAAAAAGATGGAATTGATGGATTTGGCAACTCATTGAAAGAAATTGAAAATTTATTGCCGAGCGTCTCATCTTCGAGTTCAATGGGAGGGGTAAATCCAGATCTACCTCGTTTAGATGTCTTGTATTTCTGTATTCCAACCAACGATAAAATACTGACCATGTGGGATACAGTGGCTGACCGTTTGTTTAAAATTAGACATTGCATGAATATTGATGGCATTGTTCAACAATTGCCTTTATTCGACCCAGAACTTGACCCAGGTGCTTTGGTAAGTGCGTTGGCTGGAGGAGCAGATTTAAGTTCAGCTTTGGCAGATTTAAACGCACCACTTCCTTTGTATCGCTTTAATTTTATGATACAGAAAGCGTTTGAAATATGCAATGAAGTAAAATCTTTGGGCGCAGCCATGTTATCCGCTTTAGAGAAAAAAGATGCTGAAGCCTTTTCGATATTGCGTTCCAACCATGAAGCTCTGATGTTGAATGCTGTGAGAGATGTGAAAAACAGTCAAATAGAAGAAGCACTGCGAACTTGGGAAGGATTGACTATAGGAAGAAAAGTCACCGAAGAACGAAAGAATTATTATACGAAATTAGGGAATGATGGCTGGAATATTGGCGAAAAAACCGCTTTTGGACTTTCTATTGCCTCTACTGGAATTGATGTTGCAATAGCAACGGCATATATAGTGTCAGGTGGACTTAAGCTGATCCCCTCATTTTTAGCAGGTGCTGCAGGATTTGGAGGAACACCCACAGTCTCTGCGACTTTTGGAGGACAAGAAATCGGAAATAGTGCTGAAATGGCGGCTCGGACTTTACAATCTATTGCAACTGCATTCGATAAAGCAGCATCTTTAGCTTCTACTGTTTCGAATTACGAAAGACGAGCAACAGAATGGGATTTCCAAAAAAGCCTTGCTGAAAAAGAATTGCCGCAAATTGATAAGCAGATAGCCGCAGCTTTAGTACGTAAACAAATTGCAGATATAGAACTAAAAAATCACGACTTACAAAAAGAGAATTTGGACAAAGAGTTGGAATATATGCAAAGTAAATTCACCAATCAAGAACTATACGATTGGATGATTAACCAGATTTCAACGGTGTATTTCCAGAGCTATCAATTAGCTTACGATATTGCCAAACGTGCAGAGCGTTGTTTCCGTTACGAATTGGGTTTAAGCGATTCTAATTATATTCAATATGGTTATTGGGATAGTTTAAAAAAGGGCTTGCTCTCAGGCGAAAAACTTTTCTACGACCTTAAACGCTTAGAGTCTGCCTACTATGAACAAAATCGCCGCGAATACGAACTGACCAAACATATATCAGTGGCTCAACTCGACCCCATTGCTTTGCTAAAATTGCGTCAAAATGGAGAATGTATGGTAGATATACCAGAAATGTTGTTCGATATGGATTATTCTGGACATTATTTCAGGCGCACAAAATCTGTTAGTTTGTCCATACCTTGCATTGCGGGTCCTTATACTACAGTCGCATGTACTCTCACATTAATGAGCAATACATTGAGAAAGGATTCTACTTTATCAGCAAACAAATACGAACGTGATTTAACTATCGATGACTTGCGTTTTCGCGACCAAATTGCTGCCATCCAATCAATAGCTACCAGCAGCGCACAGCACGATAGCGGCATGTTTGAACTTAATTTTAGAGATGAGCGCTATCTACCGTTTGAAGGTGCTGGAGCTATCGGCAGTTGGCATATTCAATTAAATAAGGATTTTCCTCAGTTTAATTTAGACACCATTACTGATGTGATTATTCATCTCAATTATACGGCACGGGAAGGTGGAGACAATCTTAAAAAAGCTGCAAACGATTATTTGAAGAAAAATCTAAACGCTATTGCTTTATCTGAAAATAAAAAAGGGTTATTTAGAGTATATGACATAAAGCGTGAGTTTTCAACAGAATGGCATAAGTTTTTATATCCCACAGGTACTGATGACCAAATTTTAGTTATGGATAATTTACAAGATCGTTTGCCTTATTTTACACGTTCTTTCACATTTAAAAAAGTCTCTAAAATTGAAGTTGTTGCTTTGGCTAAAGACAGCACAAAAAACTATAAAGTAATGGTCTCGCCTTTAGGAACTACTGAAGCGGATTTGTTAACTATGTCTGTTGGCACTGTATATCAAGGTTTGCACAATGTTCTAAAAGATTTAACTGGCAGTGAAGTTGATTTAAATTCTTGGTCAATAAAAATCAAAGAAGATATTGCTGCTGATTTCAAATCCCTTCCAGTAGATGCAATTGTAGAATTGTTTTTGATTATTAATTATGCCATTACTTGATATGCTGACTGAAATTGAAATTAATAAATTGGTAGAAAAAATCGTTCAACGCATACAACCAGAGAAGGTTATTGTGTTTGGTTCTTATGCTAAAGGTACTGCTACCTCCAAAAGCGATTTAGATATTTTCATCGTAAAAAACTCGCATTTACCAATGAATAAGCGGAATGAGGAGGTTAGACCCCTTGTGTCTAATCTCCTTATTAACGTGGATATACATGTTTACACACCTGAAGAAGTAGAAGAATATGGGCAAGAAGAATATTCGTTTGTAAATTCTGTTCTGAAAACTGGAAAAGTGGTTAATGAGAAGAAAAAATGAAGGTTATTCTTACATTCTTTCATTTCTTATTTCTTTCATTTATATTTGCCTTATAGTTTGAATAAGCTATCAGAAGTCTAAAGATCAAACTTTTCATTTTCAATTTTTCATTTTTCACTTTTACTATGAGTATCCAACAACTTGACAATCTGTACTTACAAACAGTTTTGGAAAACAATACCGAAATCACAGATATTTTCACTATTTACAATAGACTCCTACCATCTGTTAACAAATGGATGGAGTGTATCTTTTCTGGAACGCACTTTGAAACGGATATTCACTGCGCTTACAATAATACTGATTTATTGCGTCATTTTTACGCTGAAAATAAAAATAGAATTCGCGCCAATGGTGCTCAGACATTTGGATTTAGTTTTCCCTACCTCTTTTTTACTGAAAGTGATGGCAAAAAAATTACTGCACCGCTATTTACTTGGTATTTGAATATTAAACCACACCCATCCCGCATAGACAGTTGGCGCATTGGTTTTGAAGATAAAACAACGCCTATTGCCAATGCTGAATTAGTAGCGTATCTGAAAAATGAAAAAAAGATAGATATTTCTGAAATTTTGAACGCCTTTATGGCCTCGAAAAAAGATTTAGAAAAAGCCATGCTCGATTGCTCTTTCGATTTGAGCAAAAAACTTTCAACATCGTGCAGTGCTTTAATAGAGCGCATCCGAGAATTTCCAACTAAAAATAATTACGAAATTGTTATGCAACGTCGCGATGTTTTATGGTGTGGCACTCTTGGTTTTTTTCCGCACGTTGAGAGTGGAGAGTTGAGAGTGGAAAGTGGAGATGTGAGCTTGGAAAGCAAAAAAAATAATATTAACGCCTCACTTGTCAACTCTCAACTCTCAACTCTCAACTTTACACATGAGTTTGGCTATTTCGAAAAAGACATCACACAATACGCCGCTTTTCGAACTGCTTTACAAAATTCGTTGAGCGTGATTGAAGGTG
>JAYWBA010000189.1:0-4345 GCA_043781915.1 Saprospiraceae bacterium | reverse complement strand
ATTTTTGTCGATTCAACCCAATTGTGGCAAGAACGAATGTTGAATCAAATTAGAAATACCTACAAAAATGCACCTAATTTTAAAGATAAAAAAATTGTTAAAGCAGAAAGAATTAACTTTAATCTCCTTTTTTACTACTTAATGATTCTAAATGTTGCAAAAATGTTTCTTTGCTTACATTCATTAACACATCGATAATACTTAACCCTGCAATATGTTGTTTTCCTTGATGTTGTTGAATAGGGTAGAGGGTGTGTAATTTTCTAAAATCGATATATTTAAGTTCAAGATTATTATTAGCAAAATCGTTTTCGATGAGATAATTTTTAGAACCAATGCCGCTCAAGTAAACATTGGCTTTGAGCTTTTTACAAATTTCTAAAATATAATCGGATGAATGAAAACCTTCTATGCCCAACTCTGAAGATTTTAGAATTGTTTTTGGTCGAATGGGGACATAGTTAAATATTTTTTTGATTAAAAAGAAATTGACTTCGTCTAATCGAGCTAAAGTTTTTGTGTCAGATAACCAGTTTTCTAATTCTTGGAAGAAAATTTTAAAATTAGGTGCATTTTTGTAGGTATTTCTAATTTGATTCAACATTCGTTCTTGCCACAATTGGGTTGAATCGACAAAAATTTTATTAATATCTGTGAGTTGATGGTGTTTAACAAGTGGCAAAATTAAGTACGAAAGCTCATCATTTTTTTCATTCGCCCTGATTTGCACCCTGCGCGTAAAACTATTTCTGGCTAATTGAACATCATCTAAAGAAACAAAGATATCGCTTTCAAATACTTTGTGGAAAAAACCAATCCAAGGAAACAAATTAGGTTGATGTATACAAACCGTCATTTAATAGTTTTTGATAAATTCCAAAGCGCGCGGTTCAATAAACGAAAATTCGGATTTTTCCCGCTTGATAAATCCGCAATGTCCTCCGTTTTCAGGTGTTTCCAAATAAATATATTTGCTTTTTTTTGCTAAGTCGTAAGGCCTGCAAGAGTCGGGAATTATCGGATCATTTTTAGCCGTTATAATGAGCGCGGGAATTTCCAATTCATTAATAAAATTTATAGCTGAACCTTCTCTATAAAAGTCGTTCATTGATTTATAACCGTTCACGTTGCAAAAAAATACGCTCAATTGCTCTTGCCAATCTTTAATATTATAAATATCGCTGGCTTTAAATGCTTCGGGAAACATTTTGGCTTTTTGTTCGAGCTTAAGTCTTTGCCCTTTTAAAAAATAATTTCTATAAAACCAACATGCAGGTGTTTCTAAAATATCGAGCGAATCTTTGATGTTTAAAGGCGCAGAAACGGCAATTACATGGCTAATCAAAGGTTTTTTTGTTACTGCTGCAAACTTTAAGACGATATTTCCACCCATACTCCAACCCACAAGCACCACTTGTTTGTACTGCTTTTTCGACATTAAATAATCATAAACCAATCCGATATCGCCAATTTCGCCGTGATCGTACATTCTGAGTTGACGATTCATTTCACCCCCACACGATCTGCAATTCATTGCTGCAATATCCCAGTCATTTTCAAAAAAATATTTAGCTGTGCTTCGCGCATAGTGTTTTGAAGCATTTCCCTCGTAACCATGAGAAGTAATTACAATTTTATCGCTTAGTTGCTCTAATAAGTCAATATTTAAAAAATCATGGTCAGGTGTTTCAATTTGTACGCGTCGATATTCTTGGCAATTTACTTTGCGAAAACGACTTGGAACCATGGTTTGTAAATCGCCATTAAATTGTAAAATGGGTGATTTGAAAGTTTGTGTGTGTTCTAGTAAAGGCACGGTGTTAACACTTTTTTTGTTTTAAGAAAGAAGTTTTTCAGAAAGTTCTTTTAAATCAGTTGCTCCAAAATTACCCGATGTCATAAATAAATAATTGGCATCTTTTGTTTTATTACTTTCTAAATAAGTTCTAAAGGAACTTGCATCAGTAAAAATTTTTAAATTCGGATGATTAAAAATATCAGCTACAAATTCTGGTGCGAGTGGTGTCATTTTTTTTATTTCGAAAGTATGATTGCTAAAAAATACAATCGCTTCATCTGCTGCATCTAATGAATTTTTATATAGTGGTAAAAATTCTGGATTTAAACTACTAAAAGTATGTAATTCTAAAGCAGCAACCAATTTTTTTGTTCCGAACTGGTTTTTAAACGCATCAACGGTAGCTCTGACTTTACTCGGAGCGTGGGCAAAATCTAAATAAGCTACCGATCCGTTTTTTTCTGTTAGAATTTGCAAGCGTTTTGCTGCCCCTTTAAATGTGGTAATTGCCTTAAAAAAATTAGATGTTGAAATACCTAAATCGCGACAAACCAAATAGGCTGCACTGAAATTAGCTAAATTATGTGCGCCAAAAACTTGAAGTTTATGCAGCTTATTATTAGAAGATGGAACGAAGGTTTCGCCATTAACGATTTCTGAAATAAGCGCAGAATAAGTTTTTGTTTTTCCGCTCGAAAGTTTAGCCATCTTTTTTAAATCTTTATCGCCAGCGTAGTAATATAATTTACTTTCTTCTGTTAATCCTTCAACGAAAACTTTAAAAGCATTGAGGTATTCCTCAAAAGTTTTAAAAACATTGATGTGATCCCATGCAATACCTGTTATGACGGCAATATGCGGTTTATAATGCCAAATTTTGGGCGTCCTATCAATCGGGCTTGAGAGGTATTCGTCGCCTTCAATAATAATTCCTGGCGCATCGCTGAGTTGCACCATATTCTCAAAACCTTCGAGTTGTGCGCCCACTAAATAATCGAATTTGAGGTTATTTTCTTTTAAAACGTGCATTATCATAGAGGTTGTTGTGGTTTTGCCATGGCTACCTGCAACAACAACACGTTTTTTATTTTTAGAGTGCTCGTAAATAAACTCTGGGAAAGAATAGATTTTAACCCCTAATTTTTGAGCTTCTAATAGTTCTGGATTGTCAATACGCGCGTGCATACCCAAAATAACGCAATCTAAATCGTTAGTAATGCGAGCAGCATTCCAACCTTCAGTTTCAGGTAAAATGCCAGCATCCAGCAATCGTTGTCGTGCTGGATTGTATATTTCATCATCCGAGCCAGTTACGATATTACCATTTTTTTTGAGCGCTAATGCCAAATTATGCATTACTGCTCCGCCAACTGCTATTAAATGAATGCGCATAATTTTAAGTTATGAGTTATGAGTTACGAGAATTCAGAGAGAATCTTTCGATTTCTCATCACTTATCCCTCATCCCTATGTTTATTTTAAATCCCACACCAAACCACCTGCCTGGCATCGGAATATTACTTTGCTCTGTGTAAATCGTATTTGTTAAATTCTGTACTTGTACAAAAATATTAAATTTTTTCTTTTCAAATGTCGCTTTCCAGTCCAAAACAGAATAAGCATCTGATTGACTGATACGTTTAACAACGCGCCATTTGAAATTATTTTTAACGGAAAAAAACGTAGGTAGTTCTAAACCGAAGATATATTGCACACTTAAAAAATCGAGCGCATATTTACTCAAAGCCTGCACTTTATTGAGTTGATAATCAAAAGCGTAGTTAAAACCTGCATTAATGCGTGTATTTGACAGGGCGTTTATTTGAAAAGTTGCATTGGCATTCACGCCACTGAGTGTGAAAGTATTCAAGTTTGTCGGAAACCAGGGCAACGAGTCAACTGCTTTTGTTCTATCAATCAAGTTTGTTCCTTCGCGTTTATATAAGGCTGCTTGAAAAAACACAGAATTTAAAAAGAACTTACCACCAACTTCATAATTATTGGCTAATTCAGGTTGTAAATTCGGGTTTGGCAAATTGGCTTTATTCGAAAAATACAAATCTGTATAAGTTGGAATACGCACAACGCGATTATAATTGGCGTATAATGTGGCATTTTCAGAAATATTATAGCCTAAATCTAAACCCGGTGTGAAATAAGAACCAAAATCGGAATAATTTATAAACAACGTATTGGGTGTGAGCGATAATTTATTTTCTAAAAAAGAAAATCGGTGTTCTAAATTGACGGTTATAGTATTTCTATCGTGATTAAGTAATTTGGCATTTTCATAATTGATTTTTTCGTAGCCAATTCCGAAACCTGTTAACCCAATATTGTTTTTCCATGAACCATTTACTTCTGAATTATAAGTGTAAGTATAGGTTAAATTCTCTGTACTCGATTTACTAGCTTCTGTTGAATAATCATAAAAATAATCATCGCGAGTGCCTCTAAACGTAAAACGCGGAGTGAGTTTTACATTATCAAACGAGATTGGTAAATCTAAAGAAGCGAAACCAGTCCGAATAAATTCGCGTTCGTTGC
>JAYWBA010000188.1:0-30746 GCA_043781915.1 Saprospiraceae bacterium | reverse complement strand
TTGTTCGTATTGAACTGGAAGTAGATAGAGAAATGGAGTTTTTGCATTTGAAAGATTATCGCGCAGCAGGGTTAGAACCTGTAAATGCTTTAAGTGGTTACAAATATTCAGGTGGATTGGGATATTACGAAAGTACGCGCGATGTAGCGACCAATTTCTTTTTCAGTCACGTTATGCCAGGAAAATACGTTTTCGAATACCCGTTAGTCGTCAATCTTTCTGGAACGATGTCGAATGGCATTGCTAAAATTCAAAGTATGTATGCACCCGAATTTTCGGCGCATTCGGAAGGAAGTATTATAAAAATTAAGGAATGAAAAAATTAAGGAATGAAGAAATGATAAACGAGAGAAATAATTTTTAATTTTTTAATTCCTTAATTTTTTTTTATCGCATTAACACAAAATCGCCTTTAACGCGTTCAATTCTGCCATCAATATATTTTACTAAGGCAGTGAACATATAATCGCCTGTGGGTGCGTCTTTATTATTGAAACGCCCATCCCATCCTTCTTGAATGTCGCTTGGAAAAATACGCGTTGATTGATACATAAACTCTCCCCAACGATTAAAAATCATAAAATTATCTATGCTTACAACCGTGCTTCCGCCATACACTTTATAAATATCGTTGATTAAATCGCCATTGGGTGAAAAAAAAGTAGGTGGGAAATACAAATTATCGCGCCGAACCAAAACTTGCGTGGTAATTGTACGCGAACAACCCAATGAGTCAACACCTGTAAACGAATATGTTTGCGAGTCAAAAGGTTTTAGAATGGTGTCGAGGGAATGAATACTGCTGGGGCTCCAAAAAAAAGTTTCTAAAACATTACTGGCAGAAGCCTGCAATCGAAAACTATCACCAAAGTTTAATGCAAAAGAGGGCGTAATAAAAACATTAAACACTGGTGGATTCGGCACAGTAATTCTCGAATTATACAAACATCCTTTTTTATCGACTAATGAAATCGTATAATCGCCTGCTTTGAGTTTATCTATAAAAATTTGTCGCGCAAAAGTGTCTTTGTTCAAAACCAAAAAATAGGGTGGCGTTCCGCCTTGCGCATAATCGAGGGCAATAACGGCATTGTTTCCATCGCGACAACTGGGAGGTTTTATAATATACGCTGCTGAATCAGGCGAAGGAATTAGAACTAATTGTATATCTTTCTTAAAGACACAAGCATCGGAAGATGTTATTTTTACTGATAAGGATTGTGTTTGATTGGGCGTAATAGCTATCCTTGGTTGCGTAGAGCCATTACTCCATTCATACAAACAATTTTTACAATTATTGACAGTGGCATCGAAAGTTACAGGTCGTGAGCTACAAACTAAAGTATCGTTACCCAGATGTACATCGAAGAAACAACGAATCTTAGCAACCCAAAAATCTTGCTCACCTCTGCAATTTTCACTTTTATCGAATCCTTTATTACTACTTGAAATCCCACAAAGTAAATAACTGCCATCTCCTGAAGAAACAACATCTTTTGGTACATCGTTACTGGCTCCGCCATAGTCTCTATCCCACACTATTCTGCCATCTTCTTCGAGATAAAGAAGCCAAAAATCATTAAGTCCATGCAGCGAATCACGTTTATTTCCAATCAGAGAATCCGCTTTTGACAATGAATTTCCACCGATAAGAAGATAACCCGTCTTGTTTTGTTCAATAAAAATTAAATTATCCTGCGCTTTGCCACCATAAGTTTTATCCCAAATTTTTTTGTAATTTTTATCTAATTTAATGAGCCAATAATCTGAATCGCCATAGTTAGGTGCAGTTTTATCACCGTTCGGATCCGATCTCGAGCTTCCCGCTAAGAAAATAGAGCCATCAGCTACTTGTTGAATGCCATATAAATCATCAGACGCATTTCCTCCAAATCCTTTATCCTTAATCTTGTTGCCGTTACCATCAAATTCGAGTATCCAGAAATCTCTTGAACCACGTGAGGCTATAGAGTGTTCTCCTGAAATGCCAGATGAACTACCACACCCCACCAAATAATTACCATTTTGAAGTTTTATGAGCGCAGTTGGGAAATTATCTATCCCACTACCGCCAAAGGTTTTATCCCAAATTTTATTTCCATTTTTGTCAATCTTAACAATCCATAAATCGAAATCGCCCCTACTATTTTCCGATTTATCACCCGATGCGTTTGAATTTGAATGTCCTGCAATAATGTAGCCGCCATCACTGGTTTTAACAGCACTTAATGGCACATCATCTCCAGCACCGCCGATGGTTTTATCCCAAACAAAATTCCCATCAGGTCTAATTTGAATAAGCCAAAAATCGAGTCCTCCTTTCGAGTCTTCAGTTTTATCTGCACTTTTATTAGAATCACTTTCACCAATCAATAAAAATCCCTCGTCATTTTGTATAACTTTATGACAAAATTCGTGTCCCGAACCGCCGTATCGCTTATCAATTATTTTATTTCCAAGACTATCTGTTTTCACTATCCAAAAGTCTGAATCACCTCCACGGCTACTTTCCGTAACATCGAAACTTTTGGGTGAGCCTGAAAAGCCGCACAATAAGTAACCCCCATCGAGTGTTTTTGAAGCGGTAGTAAGATCATCGTAGCCCGATCCACCATAAGTTTTATCCCACTTAACAGAAGGCTGAGCAGTGACCTTGATTGAGAAACAAACCAAGATTATGAGTATTTTCCCCAAATGTGTAGTAAATGTTATGCTCATGTTGTATGTCTATCGAGTGTTAACGCAAAATAATTGGTTATAGTTTGGAGTTCACGATAAATAACTTCTTAGAGGGAATTTTAAAGTTATTTGAATTTTTGAATCGGTAAATTTAGTTGTTAGTTGTTAGTTCAAAAGCGTTCTCAAACTAACAACTAACAACTAACAACTAACAAGATACTATGAGTTTGCTAAACGCTCCTTTCGGGCAGCGATAAAGCTTTGTACAAATATAACCATAGCAGTTATACCAGTCAATAGCATAGCAGAAGTTCTGCATACCCCTGCCGTATCGCCCAGATTTAGTTCGCGACGTAGTGGCATAAACAAACCTAAAATCATTAAGAAAGTTAAAATGACAGCGGTGTGCGCAGTGTTTTTATTACCATCTTTAATTTTAGTGGTCAGTGAAAGTAAAATAGCGCCTGCAAAAACAGGAATAAGAGAAGTCGGAGCTTGCGAGCCTTTTTCTAAAAAAGCCCAACCGCCCATTAACAACATGACAACAGCGTTTAATAAATTTGCTTGAAAAGGTTTCAACATTTTATTCGTATTTAAAGTGATTTATTTGAGTGCAAATTAATGTAAAATTAGTAAAGTCCCAAAACCTAAGAGATAGAAAATAGAACTTCAAGGTTTATTTTCTAAACATGAGGTTTAATATTTACTTTTTGTGCTACTTTAGTGTAATTTTTATAAATTCGGATTATGTCAACACATTCAAAACAACCGGACCATGTTCAACCAGGGCATAAAAAAGCAAATGTTTTGCAGCAATTTGTTTTCATAGCCTTACTCTGCGCAACTGGCTATATGATTTATTCTGTTTTCTTTGATACAGGTGGTCAAGTATCGTCTATACCGCGTGCGATGCAGTTGACATATAAGCAAGCTAATTTTCAATTTAATGTCGATGATAACCGCGCGCTCGAAATTTTAAGTGCTCCCAATAAATATCCCAAAGACTTCGACAACCTCATTTATCAATTTAATGGTGCTTTATTAACGCACGTTTGTAATAGAATGGGATTGGATGAACCTACAAAAGCGGAATGTCTTAAAGAATATGACAAAATTCATCCGGTCATTAAAAATTTATACTACAACGATTTTATGAGTTTGCAGGATACTACTTCGCGATTGTACGAAGCTTGGTATGAAAACCAATCTGCTAATGCCAGCGATATTTTAAACGAAGTAGCATCGAAGTACACTTGTTTTTTTATCACTCAAATCTTGTCAACGGTTTTAAAAACGCAAGATGGCAAACTTTCAGTTAAAGGAAATACGGTTGAAACACCTTGCGGCATTGCACTCGCCGAAGGTTTGCGACCAACCATTAAACGATTGCAATCGGCTGGGGCTATTCGCGATTTTTCAAAAGCGCGCGGTTTGCTACAAGAAAAAATCGAAAAAGCGATTGTTGAATTGGCAGTTACAGAAATTCGCGACAAAAAAGGTATCAAAGTCAATAATTCTACCAAAGTGATGGGTTATAATGTGTCGGCTACATCTGTAGAAATTACGGCTATCAGTATCATAAAAATTGGTTTCAATCTCAATCAATTTTTTGATGTCAGTGTCGATAATTCGAATCAGAGTGTCGTTATTACCTTACCTCAACCCCAAATTCTATCGCACGAAGTTTTCCCTAAAGTAGAAAATTTAGATGTGGGTTGGATGCGCGAACTTAATCCGCAAGATTTTAACGATAATGTCAATAAACTCCGTCAGGCTTTTCGAGATGATGTGTATTCGCCTCAAAACAATTCGTTCAACACAGCGCGACAACGCGCAGTTAAGGTTATGGAAATGATTGCTTCGCCGATGGTAAAGAGTATCAACAGAAATTATAAGATTGCTGTGCGGTTTAAACAAGCAGATGAAGCTTTGCCTGAAAAAATTAAGGAATGAAAGAATTAAGGAATGAAAGAATTAAGTAACATTAGTCACTTAATTCTTTCATTCCTTAATTCCTTAATTATTTCATTATTTCCCATCTTGCTTCGCAAAAACGCGTTGCAAAATATCGGAAGTACGTAAAGATTTATCAGAACGAATAGCGCGTTCTTTCTTTTCAATTTCAGAAAATAATCCTGCCATAGCTTGTTTAGTCACATAATCGTCAAGACTTGGATTGACCTTATTCACTAATGGAATTCTGTTGTACGCATTCACTGCATCGCTCCAGTATTTTCGTGCACCAAACTCGTCGAGCGAAGCTTGAACTGTTGGCAAAAATGCAGCATAGAGTTGGTCGTTAGTTGCAGTTTTTAGATATTGCGTTGCTGAATTTTTGTCGCCCATTAAAATTGATAAAGCATCAATGATAGTGAGTTTTTTAACTGCATCGATGAATATCGGTTTTGCTTTAGCGGCGGCCGATTCTGCACCTGAATTAATTTTTTGAAGTATCAAATTTTCTACTTGACCAAAACCTGGAATAAATTGTAATTTACTCGTTACTTGACGCGCTTCTTCAGGTAATAAAATTTTGTAGGGCGAATTAAAAAATCCACCCTTTGCAGAAAGTAAGTCACTACCCTGAGTAGCACCAATCGCTAATGCATCGCGCAATCCATTCCCAATATCTTCATTGGTTAAAATACCAGCAGCGTTTGCCGCTTGTTGTAAAGCAGCACAAGCCATAAATGACACAGAAGCATAAACAACAGTGACAGAAACTGCCAAAACAATAAGAAACCTTTTCATGATTTTCGTTTAAATGTTAATATTGAAGGAAAACACAATAACGCAGGCTCATATTGTTTAGTGCTTAAGGAAATCATAATGTTAAGTTAGAAAAAGATTATCCTGCAAATTCCTTCAAACATTTTTGACATAAACAACCCTTGTGTTGCGCGCTGAGCATCTCAAAAGTGCGTGGATGAATTTTATCGCGCAATTCTACGCAGGCACAATTGGCATCAAAATTATTGGTGTTTTTGCCGTAACAAATCATCGGCCGTTTGCAGCGGGCACACTCTCGCGCAAATATTTCTTCTTCTTGTATCACAGATGCTGCTACAACGCCTCCGACGGGTGGATTTTTTTTCTTGAGCCGTATTTTCACCCCTTGAAGAACATTGAATTGTTTTTTTAATGCTGCATTGATATTCGAAACCACATTTTCTAAAAGTGGTTCTCGCTTCTGCATCACAAATCGACAAACATCGTATAAGGTTTCGTAATTTACCGTTCCGATAATTTGCTCTTCTCCACCTTCTTTATACGCTGTTGCTTTACTCGTATCAGTGTAGATGTACACATCGAGCACGAATTCATTTCCAAAGATTTGTTCTTCATGGTGCGTACCGTGAAACGCATGAAACTCCATTCCTTCTAAAGCGATATATCCCATGTAACAAAATTAATTAAAAAATTAAAAAACCTTACCGTTTCTCTCGAAACTCGAATAAAATATAAAACTATTAAGTAAAAACGCAAACATTTCATATTCTATGTTGAATGTGTCCCAGAGAAAGTGTAAAGAAAGTAAATTATTTGATCTGTTAAAACTATTTAACTAAATAGGCAAAAGGTAATATTTACACGTACTTAAAATAAGGATATTCATTTTTTTCTTAAAAATCAAGTGTTAAAATTTTAAGAAAAATTGAATAGGTAAAATACAAATATTATCTTCGCTCTACAAATTTATTTTTTAATTTTAAGCCATTTTATATGAAAAAATTGTTTTTACTTTCAGCTATCGCAGCTGCGTTTACCCAATTTTCTTGTAATAATGCTTCTAATGACGCATTAGCCCCTCAAGAAATTACAGCTGAAGAGGCATCTCAAATTAAAGCTTTAGGCTTTAGTGCTTCTGGAGTTACCAGAGAAGATGGTGGTTACATTGTAGAAGGCGATATTTTTCTTTCGCCAGCCGACTTATTAAACAAAAACGCATCGACTTCAACGCTTTTACGCATAGGCGACGAAGAGCAGTACAGAACAACAAACCTTGTTACAGGTTTACCGCGCACCATTACTGTTTCCATTTCAGGTTTACCCACTACTTACACTACCGCACTTGATACTGCTATAGCTCGCTATAATAATGTATCGTTACGATTAAAATTACAACGCATTACTTCTGGCACAGGAAATATTGCTTTTAAAGCTGCACCGAAAAATGCCGGTTATTTAGCGTCTGGTGGTTTTCCATCAGGAGGTAATCCGTACAATCAAGTTTTAGTGAACAGTTCACAAATTGGTTCTACTGCTTCAGTTGCTTTTTATCAATTCTGTGGCTCTATTTTAGCGCATGAAATGGGACACTGCATTGGATTCAGACACACTGATTACTACAATAGAGCGATTAGTTGTGGTGGTGCTACTTCCAATGAAGGTGCTTCGACAGTTGGAGCAATTTTAATTCCAGGTACCCCTTCGACTGCCACAAACGCTGCTAATTCTTTTATGTTAGCTTGCGTGAGCCTCAATCAAAATCGTCCTTTCAACCCAGATGATATAATTGCTTTGAATTATTTATATCATTAGGTTCTCAGGAGTCAGGTATCAGGGGTCAGTTGGATGATATTCATGGATGGCACCTGATTCCTGACTTACGACCCCTGACTCCTTTCACAAAATCAAAACTTTCCCACTTGAAAACAACTTACCTAATTTTTCAATTTTATAAACATATAACCCTTTCGATAAATTAGCTGGCAGTATTAAAGTTTCCTGAAAATCGTTTAAAATCTTCTCATACATTAACCTACCAAAAATATCAAAAATTTTGAAATCTGTGTTTTCGTTTTGAACTTTTGATAAAACAGTCAATGTCGAATTTTCTGGAACTGGATTTGGGAATAAAGCAAAATCGAAGGTATTAAGAATAAAAACACTCACTTCAATGGAGTTAAAAGATTGTCCAGATTGTGTTTCAAACCGCAATCGATAAGTGTTCAAACCATTTAACGGTTGTGCATCAATGAGTTCGTAAGCTAATCCTGAAATTGGAACATCCTTAAAAGTTTGAAACTTGCTATTCTCATATCGTTCAATCGTAATTTTTTTCAAATTATACAACGTACCAATCGTGAACATTAAATCTACGGCATTATCGGAAAGATGTTCAGCATAGAATGTTTCTGCATAACAACCAACGCCCTGCAAATTATAATCGAGTGTAGGCGATTTTATACCTATAAAATTTTTAAGAATCGGCGCGACTGTTATAAAGGCCGTAGAAACGTTTTTCTTATTAAAAACGAAAAAAGTATCGCTACTCAACTTTAAAGGTTCTAAATATTTTTCTCCGAGAAAGTAAATCTGATATAAAATTGAATCTTGAAGCTTGTTCCAGAATATTCCTACTGAATCGGCACAATTGAAACCAACTTTCAGATGGGCGTCTTGCGAAATAAAAAAAGTATCGGAAAGAAATGTTTTAGCGCCAATTTCAATAGCTAATTGAGCTAATTTCAAACTGTTGGGCGTTTGCCAAATCCTGAAAAGAGATTCTATGTTTGAAAACGAATCAACTGTATACCAAGTTTTAGCGCCAATTTCTTTATATTTTAAGATAGCCTTCGTGTTCTTAAAATTTGTACTCCAACGCAATACAGTATTTTGCGCTCTTGAAACATTATCATTTCTTTTCGGGAAAGTCCAAGTAAAATATTCCACCGAATCTATTTGAAAAGCAATATGAAAAAGTTGTGGACTGAGCGTTTTTTTGGCAATAACACGCACATTATAATTTCCAGCCAAGGGATTTTTGACAGAAATCTGCTCTATATTATTCAATGAATCGCGTTTTCGCTGTGGCAATTGTTTGAGTGAGTCAATGTTCGGAAAGCTATTTAAAACCCAAGGCAAAATTATTTCGCCTGTTTGCGTGTTTTCAAGTTCTAAATCTAAGTCGTTCAATAAGGCAATTGAAGTGTTCTGAGACTTTGTCGTATCGTTCCAAACCAAAGTCAATTTTAGTTCTGCACCGTTTTTAGGTACGGATAAAGGTGTTGACCATTTCTTGCCATTCTCTATAACTCCTTCGTAAAATCGCGCATTATCAACGGTTTGTAATGCACGCAGCGTATTTAAATTACCAAAGCCAGTTATAAAATCAATACCTTCTGCGCCTACATCATCGGCAGAATTTATTAAAATAGCTTTAACGAGAGAAGTATAGGGAATTTGAGATTTTAGTTTGTCTATAATAAATTGTTGTACTAAAGCGGCAGCACCGGAAACCAAAGCCGCAGCACCGGAAGTACCATCATTCCCAAAAGCGACAATTTCAGGTTTCAGACGACCATCATAAGCAGGTCCGTGAGAACTAAAAATTTCCGAAACACCAAACGAATCGACAGAGCCGACAACAAGATTGTTTTTAGCTTCTTTAAAATTCCCTGTGATATTGGCGTATTGCCCAAGATTGGCGTATTTACCATCTGTTGGAGTTAGCAAACCAGAATTTCCTGCTGAAAAAACGATTAAAGTATTGGGTCGTAAAGTAGTTAAATTATCGTAAGCAAGTGCTTCGGCGCCATAAAAGTTTTCAATGCCGCTACCATAAGAATGATTTTGGACTGTAATATTGAATGAATCGAAATAAGCAATGGGTTCTGGAAATAGATTATTGAATCCCGTTGATAGTAAATTACTACCTGAGGCAACGCCTTTACCTTTTGAAGTTGTATTTCCAGCACCACATAAGAGCGTTGCAATAATGCCGGCATGAGTGGTTAAAGTTTTATTTGAACGGGAATTGGCAATAAAACGACCTTGATAATCTATATCGCCTGCGTCGAAGGCGTTTTCTTTGATTGAAACAGTGATATTTTTACCTGTAATATTTGGGAAATCTGCTAAGGCAGCGTTGATTCTATTGACATACAAATTGTGCCCAGGTACACTCAATTCTTCACGAATTGTTTTTTGAGAAAACAAATTTCCCCCCCAAAAAAAAACGAAGCTAAAGTAGAGAATTTTAATTTTCATTTCAATTGCTAATTAGGGCAAAGTTAGTCAATTGCTATTAAACCTCGAAGGTTTTGAAAACCTTCGAGGTTTAATGCTAAATTAAATCGTAAAACTATCAATTAAATTAAAAGCACCACCAATCTGGGCAGTGAATTGCGAAATCTGAATTGTCGAACCCGAAACTGTCAGTTCTAAAAATCCATAACCTTTATCGTTATAAGCTAATAAATTTGTATTTGCATCGAAAGCCGTTGGCAATTTGGTGACTTTGGTTTTATCAACGGTGTGTAAATTATGATAACCGCCATTACCCGAAACTATATAAGGCACTTTAACTGCACCATATTTCTTTTCAAAATGTTGGTAATTATGCACGTGTCCACAAAAAACAGCAGCAGGTAAAACACCCGCTTGTTTAAAACTGGTATCTAAAAGCGTTTGCATGGCGGTTGATGCACCATGAGCAGTATCGAAACTATAAGCAGGATGATGTAAAGTTACAATAATTTTTTTCTTATTGGCGGCTGCATTTTTTAATTCACCTACAAACCACGCTTGCTGATCGGGATGAACAACACCACCCGAAGGAACATTCGTGTATAAACCAATAATACTAAAAGTCGAGAACTCTAAAGTGAAATACATATTAGGCTGCGTAATACTTGTGCGTTTTATTTCGTTCGAAAACGGAATAGGAGAAACTTTTTTATCGCAAAATACTTTCATGAACGCATCTAAACTTTTAGGTTTCGTTCCTTTTGGGGGATTTGGATTTAAATCGCCATCGTGATTACCTGGAATGCCAAAAATAGGCGCATTAATTTTATCATAAGGTTTGAAATACTCGTTGTAGTAATTTGCAGACTCACCATAAAAATAAACAACATCGCCTAAAATATACATGAAATCGGGAGCGTGTTTAACCATTTCGTTGGCAACCATCGTTTCTGGAATACTATCTAATACGCCACCAATATCACCCGCCATAATAAACTTTAAATTTGCTTTTTTAGGAACAAATGTGTACGCATCCATTCTAAATGGTGCCGCACCTGTTGGAGCAGGCAAAGGTTGGAAAATATTAGATGTTACTAATTCAGTAATGTTCTCAGGATAATTCATCCTCTCGAATAAACTTTTCGAATATATCGGCTTCATAATGCCTGTTAGTTTTGTTAAAAAATCAATAAAAATTTATATAAAGTGGCAAAGGTAGCCGTATTTAATATGTATTAATATTTTAATTAATTAAAATAAAGTTAAAATATTGAAACATCAAAAGGCATTCTTTTACCGTTATAGTAAAAAAGAATACAAAATCACCTATTTCCCACTCGTTCATGAATAAAAGAGTAATTCTAACCATTCTCGTTATTAATCTATTAATTTATCAATCAATTCAATTAAATGCACAAAACTTTACCATCTCTGGATCGATAAAAGACGCCACCAATGGCGAAGATTTAATTGGTGCATCGGTTGTTTTAAAAGAAAAACCTTCCATCGGAACGGTCAGTAATACATACGGTTTTTATTCTTTAACGCTTCCAAAAGGCAACTATACGCTACTCTATCAATTTATTGGGACAGCAAGTATAGAAGAAAAAATCACACTTGATAAAGATTTGAAAATTAATAAAGAGTTAGATCCAGAATCTGCGCTCATCAAAGAGGTGATTATACAATCGGAAAAAGCAAATAAAAATGTTTCTCGGAATGAAATGTCAGTGACAAAACTCGACCCAAAAGATATTGAAAGCGTGCCTGTCATTTTTGGTGAGAAAGATATCATCAAAACGCTACAACTCACTCCTGGCGTAAAACCAGCAGGAGATGGTAATGCAGGTTTTTATGTTCGAGGCGGTGCAGCCGATCAAAATTTGATTTTATTGGACGAAGCACCCGTTTATAATGCGTCGCATTTATTGGGATTTTTCTCGGTTTTTAATTCCGATGCACTCAAAGATGTGACACTTTATAAAGGCACAGCTCCTCCAGAATATGGGGGTCGTGGTTCATCTGTTTTAGATATTAAAATGAAAGACGGTAACAATAAAGAATTTAATGCTGCGGGTGGAATCGGTCTCATTGCTTCGCGATTAACTATTGAAGCACCGCTTCAAAAAGATGAAGGCTCTTTCATCATTTCTGCGCGCCGAACGTATGCCGATTTATTCCTTAAACTCTCAAAAGATTCAACACAACGCAACAGCAGTTTGTATTTTTACGACATTAACGCCAAAGCGAATTATAAACTTGGCAGTAAAGATCGCATTTTTCTTTCGGGTTACTTTGGTCGCGACGTGTTGGGAACAACTGGTTTTGGATTGAATTGGGGAAATTACACAGGTACATTGCGATGGAATCATTTATTTTCGGATAAATTATTCTCGAACACGTCAATTATCTATTCCGATTACGATTATCTTTTCACCATCGGCACAGGCGATGCAGGTGCAACAGTTAAAGCTTCTATAAAAGATTTGAATTTAAAAGAAGATTTCTCATTCTTTCCTAACGCTTCAAACACCATCAAATTTGGGGCAAATTTCATAAATCATACTTTTTTACCGACTTCTTTAACTGCGGGAACTACGAGCAGTTTTGCGAGTTCTGTTACAGAAAATAAATATGCTTACGAAGGAGGCGTTTACGTGCAAAACGATTGGAAAGCGAGTGAAAAAATCGGTATTCAATACGGTTTGCGCTATTCTTTTTTCGATTATATTGGTGCGGGAACAGCATATACTTTCGACCCAACAGGTTTGCTAACAGGTTCTACAACTTATACGAACGGTCAAAGCATTCAATATTATGGCGGATTTGAACCGCGCATAACGGGTAAATATCAACTCAATGATGAAGCTTCGATTAAAGGAGGTTATACGCGCAATTTTCAGTATTTGCATTTGTTGAGTAATACAACCACTTCATCACCCACCGATTTATGGGTGCCGAGCAGTAATAATGTAAAGCCTCAAATAGTTGATCAGTTTTCAATCGGATATTTCAGAAATTTTAGCGAGAATATGTTTGAGTTTTCTATTGAAACTTATTTCAAGAATTTACAAAATCAAATAGATTACAGAAACGGAGCGAATTTGATTTTCAATGCGCAATACGAAGGTTCTTTAACTTATGGAAAAGGAATTGCTTATGGTGCAGAATTTTTTCTGAAGAAAACCAAAGGCGATTTAACAGGTTGGATAAGTTATACTTTGTCGCGTTCGTTGCGGCAATTTGCAGGCATCAACAATAGCAATTTTTATCCCGCTAAACAAGATCGCATTCATGATATTGCTGTTGTTGCTATTTATAAACTCAGCAAAAAGCTGACACTTTCTGGCAATTGGGTTTTTTATACAGGCGATGCTGCTACTTTCCCATCAGGTAAATATGTACTTGATGGCATTCAAGTGCCATATTATACGGAACGCAACGGTTATCGTTTTCCAAATTACCATCGTTTGGACATCGGCTTAACTTTAATTGCCAAACAAACGCCTAAATTTGAATCGAGTTGGAATTTTTCTTTGTATAACGCATACAATCACCTCAATGCGTTTTCAATTACTTTCCAACAAAATAAAGATAATCCAGCTTTGACAGAGGCACTTGAAACATCGTTGTTTGGTATCATTCCTTCAGCGACCTACAATTTTAAATTCAAGTAAAACTCGAATTAAACGAATTTAGGAATTTTCAGAATTTCTTTATCAAAAATTTTAAAATTCGTTAAATTCGAGCTCTGTTCTCTAAATTCTAAAATAGGAAAATTATAATTAAATTATGAATAAGATAATTATTAGAAAAGTTATCGCCTTAAAAACCAATAGGAATAAACTACTATTTGCCATTTGGTTTTTGCCATTTGGGTTTTGCTTTTTGGTTTTTCTTTCTTGCCAGCGTGTTGTGACAATCGATCTAAATTCTTCGTCGCCGCAATACGTCATTCAAGCACCTCTCTACGAAGGCACACACGATTTTTCCGTCACAATTTCACAAACTACTAATTATTTTAGTACCGATCAACCAGTTTATATTTCAAATGCAACGGTTGTCCTTTCCAAAAGTGATAACAGCGCGCCGGTGACGTTAAAAAATGTAGGTTCTGGTAATTATGTAGCAGCAAATTATACGGCTTCAAACAGTTCAACATATACTTTAACAGTATCGGATAATGGAAATACTTTTGTAGCGAGCAGTTATATGAATAAAGCTGTACAAATCGACTCACTCATTGCTGCACCACGAATTGTTATTGGAAGAAACACTGAGCCTGATTCATTCAGAATAAATTGTATTTTTAAAGACCCTGCTGGTGTTGCCAATTATTATGGTTTTATCACAATAGTTAACGGCGTACAAAAGCAAAGATCAAATGGTCGAGACTTATTGGTTTTATCTGATAGAATTTCGGATGGCATAAAAGTAACTTTCCCGATTCGAAATGTTAATTTCTTTCTCAAAGATTCAGTTGAAGTACAACTGCTTTCGCTTGATAGCAAAATGTACGATTATTTCAATACGCTCAATTTAATAGATGGCGGAAGTGGTGGAAATAGCGTTGCGCCAACTAACCCGACATCAAACTGGACTAATGGTGCATTGGGTTATTTTGGCGCATTCGCATACAGTAGTAAAACTATTATTGTAAAATAGGAATCAAGAAAATTTAATACAATGAAACGTTTTGCGTTATTTTCTATTGTTGTTTTATTCTTTGCATCTTGCCAAAGAGTTATCTCGATTGATTTAAATTCTTCTGACCCACAGTACATCATTGAGGCTTCGCTGTTTGCGGGTAAAAATGATTTTTCTGTGCAGATTTCACAAACTTCCAATTATTTTGATACAGATAAACCCAAACAAGTAACAAATGCAGTTGTCGTTTTATCGAAAAGCGATAATAGTTTGGGTGTTTCGCTCATAAATATGGGTGCAGGAAAGTATGTTGCGAAAAACTATTCTGCTTTTAGTAACACCGAGTATAAATTAGTCGTCAATGTCGATGGCAAAACGTTTGAAGCCACGAGTTTTTTAAATCCAGTGGTGCAGCTTGATTCAGTAAAAGCGACTCCAGAAATTGGTTTTTTAAAAAATGTTAATCCAGATTCTTTTCAAATCAATTGCTTTTTTAACGACCCGCCTAAAATTCAAAATTATTATCGCATTGAAACAAGTATCAATGGAAAATCCACAAATGCAGATGCAGATAACATATTGGTTGTCGATGATAGACTTTCTGACGGCATAACTTTTAATTTTCCCATTTTCACTTCTTCTTTCACGCTCAACGATACAGTCGAAGTTCAACTCCTTTCAATCGATAAAAAAATGTACGATTATTTCAACACTTTGCGCCTCATCGTTGGTCAAAGTAGCACAGGCAATGCAGCACCAACCAATCCCAATTCAAATTGGTCGAATGGCGCATTGGGTTATTTTGGCGCATTTTCGGTGAGTAAACGAACTATAGTTGTAAGGTAATGAGGTATTATGTAAAACTTATTATGTTCTAAGTTCCCATTAGGTTTTACACGTCCCCTCATCGAGTGTTAAAGATTTCCAAAAGCTTATCAGAAACCATGTTACTAAATACCTTTTGCGCGTTTAAAACGTTAAACAATTTATTTTTTGATAATCCAAATTGCTCTTTTCAATATCATGCAAAAACGACTACTAATTCTTGCAATCGCCCTTATTTCTTTTTTTCATAACAGCTTCGCCGAAATCACGCGCGATAGTGGTTATCTCATTCAAATTAAATTAACGAACTACCCTAACGACACGCTTTTTTTGGGTTATCAAATGGGTAGCCAATCGTACATAAAAGACACTGCTTTCATAAATAAAAAAACGGGTGAATTTATTTTTAAAGGATCCAAAGATTTAGAGCCTGGTGCCTACATCGTCATTCTCCGACCAACGAATGATTATTTCCAGATAATGATTAACGAGAAAGAGCAAAAATTCTATTTTCATACGGATGGTAAAGATTATTACACCAACGCTAAAACCAACAGTGCCGATAATAACGCTTTCTTGAAATACATGAATTATTTAGGTGATAAGCGCAAAGAAGCTGATAAAATTGTCGCCAGAAAAGATGCTACAGTTAAAAAAGATTTAGAAGCTTTAGATGCTGAGGTTAAAGCATTTCAACAAAAAACAATGGAGCAAAATCCGAAAACGGTCACTTCAATGCTTATAAAATCTGCTATTGATGTGCAATTACCAACGTTTCCTGAAGCAAAAGATACGACAGAAAGGCGTTTAAAAGAATACTACTATTACAAGCAACATTTTTTCGATAATTTTGAGATGTCGAACAGAGCCATTTTACGCACGCCTGTTTTATACAAACAACTTGAGACTTATATCGAAAAACTGACACCACAACATCCAGATTCAATCAATGAATCGCTCGATAGAATTTTTGGCTTGTTTAAAGATAATAAAGATGCTTTTCAATACTACTTTGTTCAGTATTTGAACCAATATGCCAAATCAAATCTGGTGGGTTTCGATGCCATTTATGTCCATCTGGCATTGAAATATATCGCTACAGGAAGAGCTGATGCTTTCATAGAAAAAGAAAATCGCGAGAAAATTATTGACAATGCCGCGCGCAAAGAGCCGACGCTTATTGGTAGAAAAGCGCCGAATATTAAAACATATCTGGAAGATGGCAAACCCGTTGAGCTTTACGACATTAAAGCCAAATATACCATCATGTTTTTTTACGCTTTCGATTGTGGACATTGTCAAAAACAATCACCTATTTTAGTCGATTTTTTTAAAAAAGCGAAAGAAAAAAATCTTGATATTAAAGTAATTACTATCAGCACAAAAAAAGGTGAAGAAAATATAGTCCCGAGCTGGAAATACACGAAAGAGAAACAGTTCGACGATTTCATCAACACGAACGATCCATTTGTCATTTCGAGGTATTCCTCGTTATACGATATTCAGACAACGCCACAATTGTATGTACTCGACGAAAATAAAGTCATTCGTTCAAAAGGCATTGAAGCCAAACAACTCGATGAAGTTTTAGACTATATTATGAAAGATGAAGCAGATAAGGTGGCTAAAACTGCGGGAAATAAATAATAGTTAATGTTATCATTTGCGGCTAAATAGTTTCAAGATTTTAATTATTTAGTCGTAAATGAGAGACATCTGAATAATTTATGCTAATTTAGCACAAATTTTAAAAGACATTTCTATGAAAAAAATTGCTTTCCGTTTACTTTGTTTTCTAATCATTTCTTTAATATTCAGTTGTAAAAATTCCGAAAATAAAACGGCTTCACAAACCGCTGCTCAAACAGTTACTGAACCTTCAATTACAAATGATACTTCAAAACACTCTTTAGCGCCACAAGAATACAGCGTACAAGCTACGAAAGTAGCGCCACCGAATGACACCCTTTTTGTTGACGTTTATGCCAATGGAAACATCAAGTTGGGTACACGAAATATCGATATGGATAGTTTGACAAGCAATTTAACGGATACACTTAAAACTATAAAGCGCAAAACTGGCCGTTTGCCTAAAGTTATTAAATCACGCAGTAATGGCGAAGTATTGATGGGTGTTCGCGGCGCAACACACGATGCCATTGACGATGCTAAAAAAAATGTTGGTTTTCCTAAAGAGAAAAATTGAAAAATTTATCAAACCTCTTAGGTTTTGAAAACCTAAGAGGTTTATAACCCTATGAATTGGGAATTCGGTTCTATATTTGCCATAATTCGTAATTTGTAATTCGTAAATGATTTGACAACCACATTAAAAACCCCAGTCTGTATTCTTGGTGCAGGTCCCGCAGGAGCTTCTGCAGCTTTGAAACTCAACAAACTCAATGTAACCTGCATTCTGATTGATAAAGCGCAGTTTCCAAGGGATAAAATTTGTGGTGACGGATTAAGTCACCGCGTAACCGATATTATGAAACGTTGGTTATATCCTGAACTTTTTGAAAAATTTGCAGCTGCAACTGATATTCAACTCGATTCGTGGGGATTGCGCGTTGAAGGTACGCGACGCAATGCTTTCGACATTGGTTATCGCGCAAATTACAATAAACAAACCGACTCACCGCCTGGATTTACGTGTAAACGTATGTGGTTCGATAATTTTTTGGTGAATGAAGTCAAAGAAGCTGAAAACGTTAAGCTTTTAGAAAATACAGAAATTACAACTTTTACAAGAACAGAAACGGGTTGGTTGCTTACCAATAAATCGAATACTCTACAAATTGAAACGCAACTTTTATTGGTTGCTGATGGCGCACAATCGCGTTTTGCGCGCACTATTGCAGGCATTGAACTCGATGCGCACCACAACATGGCAAGTGTAAAAACCTATTATAAAAACGTAGCACCGCTCAATCCCGATAATTATCTCGAATTTTATTTTTTGGAGAATTTCTTACCCGGTTATTTTTGGGTTTTTGCTTTGCCTAATAATGAAGTGAATGTTGGCATTGCCATTGTGAGTGAAGAAGTCGCAAAACGCAAACTTAATTTAAAAAACTGTCTGGAAGAAATAATTACCGAACATCCGATTTTTAAAGAGCGTTTCAAAAATGCTGAACACATTGCACCGATTCAAGGATTTGGCTTACCGCTTGCGAGTAAAAAACGGCAACTCAGCGGTGAAAATTATTTACTACTCGGCGATGCAGGATCACTGATTGACCCACTAACAGGAGAAGGAATTGCCAACGCCATGCTTTCAGGTGTGGTGGCTGCTGAACAAGCTAAGAAGTGCATAGAATTGAATGACTTTTCGAAACAAGAACTCGAAAACTATAATACGCGCATCTATAGAATGCGTGGCGAAGAATTTCGCGTGAGTTATTGGCTGCAAAGACAGTTCAGAAAAAAATGGTTTTTTAATTCGCTTAGTTGGGTAGTGGCAAAGAATAAACCTTTGGCGCGCACTTTTGCTTATGTTTTTAACGATGTCAACCTAAAAAAACAATTACGCAGCCCTGCGTTTTGGTGGAGTATTGTGCGGAATAAAGGTTAAACTTTAATTTGCTTTAAGAAGTACCAAAATAAAAAGTTAAAAGTTAAAAGGGTTTCATTTAGAAACCCTTTTTATTTATAAGTGCTAATCAACCAAACTCGGTCGATGGTACGCGTATGATTCTCGACCAATGTTTCTCAGATGACGAACATGAGAAATGCAACCTTGACGGAAGGAAAAAGATTTATACCAATCAGATGCATTATTTTCGGCTAAAACAATTTTAATTATTTTTGTCAAAGCCGGATAATGTTCGTGTGAAACTTCCGGAAAAACGTGGTGAGCGACGTGCAAGTTAAATCCGCCGAATAGGAATTGCGAAAATTTACACTCTGGCGAAAAATCAATAGTTGTAGTGATTTGGTGATGAATCCAAGAATCAGAAACAAGATCTTTAGCATCACCAGAATTAATATAATCGAGTTCTGTAACATGGTGCGAAATGAAAAAAGTAAAAGCTACAAAAACTGAAACAGCACAATGTACCAAAGCCCAAGCACCAAAAACTTGTAAGAAACTTAAACCACTGTAGTATAATGGCAACCCAAAAGTAATTGTAAAGTAGGCAGTTTTAAAAACCAACATTTTCACCCATTCAATAAGCGGTATCTTTTCAAAAAATAAATTGGCTTGCGATTTTTGCGTAAAAAATTTAAAATCTTGTGCAAAAAGCAGGCTAAATGACACCATTGAATATAAAAATGGCGCATAAATATGTTGAAACCGATGATACCAACGCGCACCTTCGCTATCGTGTTCAAGCAAGATGAGTTTTGTCAACTCCATATCTGAGTCGTGTTCTTTCACATTCGGCAAAACATGGTGCGAATAGTTATGGCGCACTTGCCACACGTAACCACTAATACCTTGTGATGCAAAAATGGCTTGAAAAATAGTGTCATCAATCTTCTTATTCCCAGTTACAGCATGGTGAGCTGCATCGTGACCTAAATTTATTGATAATATCATGCTCGAAAAAGTCAATAAAAGATACGCTGCAATTGCACCATTGAAAGTAGTGATCTGTGTTAAAAACCAATATCCTATTAATGTGAGTGTAGCAAGAACAATGGTTTTGTAAGCTTTTAAAATTGTGGCATGTTTGGGCAAATTGTTTTCTTCAAAATATGCTTCCACCCTTTCTCTAATTTGTTGATAAATATGATCGGGTGTATCTGAACAAGCGTAACGAATTTTTTTTGTCTCAAAAGCGGCTGAAGTCTGACGACTCATACTATATTTATTTAAAAAATTAGAAAAAGGTTATTCGTTTTTTAAAAAAAGAGATTTAAAGTTCATATAATGCTGAGAAGCAATAATTGTGCTAAAAAAAATTGCCCCTCATATATCAAAGAGGTATTCAAACTCACAAACGTTGCTAATTATTGGGAGGCTTTACGTTAAACTAATCTTAAAAATATATTTTGATATTTCGTTTTGTTAAGTATAATAAATAAGTCTTTATTACACTTTAAATATTTAAATTTTAAATCTCATACAAACATAACACACAAGTTTTAGTTTGTTGAAAACTTTTATGTTTTTTAACCCACACAAACGATTATTTTTGCATTCTTTTAAAAAAATTTATTGTTAGATGCGTTTACGCTCATTAGAGATAAAAGGATTCAAATCGTTTGCGAATGAAACGGTTGTGAATTTTAATCACAACGTCATTGGCATTGTAGGACCTAATGGTTCGGGCAAATCAAATATTGTTGATGCCATTCGCTGGGTTTTAGGCGAACAAAAAAATACCGAACTTCGCCTCGATAAAATGAACTCGGTTATTTTTAACGGCACAAAAAAACGCAAAGCGGCGCAAGTTGCCTCTGTTACTTTAACATTCGATAATACAAAAAATATTCTTCCTTCCGAATATGCTCAAGTTGCCATTACCCGTATGTTGTACGCGTCGGGTGAAAGTGAGTATAGATTGAATGGTGTAACGTGTCGATTAAAAGACATTACCAATTTATTTCTCGATACAGGTGTTGGTTCAAATTCTTATGCAATTATTGCATTAAGCATGGTGGACGATATTTTAAACGATAAATTAAATTATCGGCGCACCATGTTAGAGCAAGCAGCGGGAGTTTCGAAATATAAAAACAGAAAAAACGAGACGCAGAATAAACTTGCAGCAACGGATGAAGATTTAAATCGCGTAGAGGATTTATTATTTGAGATTAATCAGAATTTAAAAAAACTCGAAAAACAAGCGCAGCACGCACAACGCTATTTGGATATAAAAAAACAGTATCGCCAATTAGCCATCGAATCTGTGCGCCATAAATTATTTGAAAATAATGCACAGCTTTCAGCTTTCAGCACTCAGCTATCAGCTAAGTCCGACGATTTGTTAATTAAAGAAACGACTGTTGCAAGTATTGACGCTACGCTTGAAAAGGACAGATTAATTGTTTTACAAGGTGAACAACTTTTGAGTGAAAAACAACGCGAGCTCAACAGCGTTGTCGCCAAATTGCGCGAAACCGAAAATAAACGCAATTCAGAGCAACAACGCAAAGAGTTTATTCAGCAAAATATTAAGCGTTTAAGCGAAAGTATTGGGCAATCTGACCAGAAAAAGAAATCGCTTTCTAACGAAATAACGGCATACAATACACAACTTCTAAGTCAAGAACAAAAATTGGCAGTGATGAGTGATGAGTTAGTAATGATGAGCGAAAACTCAACCCAAGCGCGATTAGCACTCGATAGTTATGCGAGTTCACAACAATCGAATCAAGAAATATTAAAGCAAAAAGAAAGAGTTTTATTCGATTCTGAAAAAAATATGGCTGTAATAACGGCTAATATTCAAAATCTCATTGCAGAATCTAAAAATTCTGAAGAGAAGAATAGTGCTTTAACGCTCGAAGTAGCTGAAACCGAGACAACACTTGCACAGCTTAAATCAGAAAAAACAAAACTCGAAACACAATTAGCAGATTTAAAAACGCAAGAATCAACCCGTCAACAAAACTTAACAAAAACTCAAAACGATTTAGATGTACTTAATATTGATTTAGCACAACGCAGTCGCACATTCGATTCTAAAAAGAATGTACTGAAGCTCACGCGCAACATGGTTGAAAATTTAGAAGGGTTCCCAGATTCGATTAAATTTTTAAGTCAGCACGCGAATTGGGTAAAAGCACCTTTGCTGAGCGATATTATTTACGTTCCAGAAAATTTTAGAACAGCTGTCGAAACGTTTTTAGAGCCATATTTAAACTATTACATCGTCAATACCGAGGCAGATGCATTCAGTGCTGTTCAACTTTTAACACAATCTCAAAAAGGGAAAGCGCAATTTTTTATATTATCGAAACTAACAAGTGCTGCAAGGGTACAGGATTTTCTGTCCTCTCAAATCAAGCCCATTTTAGGAACAACACCTGCTATTGAGTGTGTTCAGTTTGAATCACAATATAGTGCATTGATACAGAATTTATTGGGCAACGTTTTCATCGTTTCAAATGAAAAAGAAATGGATAGTTGTAGAGAGGCATTGAATGCGTCACATGCACAATTTGCATTAGTCTCAGCAAATGGTTCCTTGTTGGTCAAGAACTATTCGATGCAAGGTGGTTCACTCGGCTTGTTCGATGGTAAAAAAATTGGTAGAAAGAAAAGTTTGGAGATTTTAGAAAAAGAAGTCGCAGCAGCAGAAAAAGAAATTAAAGAACTTGAACAACAACAACAGTCATTTAGAAATTCAATAAATTTTTTAAACAGCGAAAATTATAAAAAGAAAATTGCCGACGTTGAATATCCACTCAATAACTTAAATCAAAGATTATTGGTTTTAGAAAATAATACAGCACAGAAAAAAAATACACTTACTGACCTTTCAAGTAATACCGAAACTCTGCGTGAAAAAATTAAAAACTTGGAAACGCAATGCACCGCACTTGAAAAAGTCATTCTCGAAGCCAAAAAAGAAATTGAAATTCTGGACGTTAAACGCAATACCTTCACGAGTGAGTTAGATGCTTTGCGCAATGCTGCACAACAAGCATCGAGCACATACAACGAAAAAAACATTCTGTTTTTGCAATGGCAAAACACGGTAAAATTCACACAGCGCGAGCGCGATTTCAGAAATAATCAGCTCACAGAATTACAAAATGGGTTATTAAGCGCTGAAAAAAATATCGCAGAAGAAAAAGTTAAGTTAGCTCAAACACAAGAGATTATCAATGTTTGTGAAGTTGAAATTGCGCAGTTGTATAAACAGCGTAAAGAAAAACAAGGATTTTTAAACGATTCAGAGCAAACTTTCTTTCAGAAGAAAAC
Source organism: Saprospiraceae bacterium (assembly GCA_043781915.1). Classification (GTDB taxonomy): domain Bacteria; phylum Bacteroidota; class Bacteroidia; order Chitinophagales; family Saprospiraceae; genus JAAFJT01. Next base: position 7,744 of record JAYWBA010000188.1, on the reverse strand, counting down.
CGAAGTTCACGCAGCTGAAGATGCTGTTCGTAAGCTCAATCGCGAGATTCAGAACGAACAAAATATCATTACTCAACTTAAAGAAAAAATTCAAGAACTCAAATATCAAATCACAGGCCTTACAGAACGCGTAGGTGTTGAATTTCAAATTGCAGAAAACGAAATCAATTACGAATTACGGAGTACGAATTACGATTTACCAGAACTCGAAAGGAAAGTTGCAGCCTTAAAAAAACAATTGGAAAATTTTGGTGAAATTAATCCGTTGGCTCTTGAAGCATTTGAAGAAATGAAAACACGACACGACACAATTGCCACACAACGTGACGATATTTTAGCTGCTAAGAAAAGTTTACTCGAAACCATTTCTGAAATTGAACAAATTGCCACGGCAAATTTTATTGAGGCTTTCGAGAAAGTGCGCACATCTTTCATAGAGGTTTTTAAAAGTCTGTTTCATGAAGATGACAATGCCGATTTGGTTTTATCGAATCCTGACGCGGCTTTAGAATCGTCTATTAATATTATTGCTAAACCCAAAGGCAAACGACCGCAAAGTATTTCACAACTTTCGGGCGGTGAAAAAACGCTCACAGCCATTGCGTTTTTATTCGCGCTGTATTTATATAAACCTGCACCTTTCTGTATTTTCGATGAAGTAGACGCACCGCTTGACGATGCAAACATACAGAAATTCAACAACGTCATCCAAAAATTTTCGAAAGATTCTCAATTTATCGTCATCACGCACAACAAAGCTACAATGGCTGCTGTAGATGTTATGTACGGTGTCTATATGGCGGAGCAAGGCGTGAGCGATGTCATTCCTGTCGATTTTAGGAATTATGAAAACAAACCGGTTGAGATGAGTCAGTTGCTAAATTAAGAAAGAGTTTCCCGCAGAAATTTCTGCGATTTCTGCGGGAAACCAATCTACGTTTCTGCCGTAAATCAATCGACATTTCTTTACATTCCAAAAACATCCAATCGACAAAACCGTATTTGACTGTAATACCTTACTTTTGCAAAGTTTTTTAAAATAACCGTATTTTTCGATGAGCGCAGAACTGTCCACCCGATACAACCCACTTGAATTAGAAGATAAATGGTACGCCTATTGGGAATCAAAAAATTATTTTCATTCTGAACCCGACGAGCGCGAATCGTTTAGTATCGTCATTCCACCGCCGAATGTGACGGGTGTGTTGCACATGGGGCACATGTTAAACAATACGATTCAAGATATTTTTATTCGCAAAGCGCGATTAGAAGGTAAAAATGCGTGCTGGGTGCCAGGTACAGATCACGCATCGATTGCGACAGAGGCGAAAGTGGTAAAATTTTTGCGCGAACAAGGCATTAAAAAATCGGATCTAACGCGCGAAGAATTTTTAACTCACGCATGGGCTTGGACGGATAAATACGGCGGTATTATTCTTCAGCAACTCAAAAAATTGGGCGCGAGTTGCGATTGGCAGCGCACGGCTTTCACGTTAGATGAAGTGCGCAGCGAAGCGGTTATAAAAGCCTTTGTCGATTTATATAACAAAAACAAACTCTATCGCGATTACCGCATGGTAAATTGGGATTGCGAAGCCTTAACAGTACTTTCGAATGAAGAAGTGATTTACAATGAAGAAAGCGCGAATTTGTATCACATAAAATACAAATTAGTAGGTGCAAAAACGAAAGGTATAGTGATTGCCACTCAGCGTCCTGAAACTATTTTTGCCGATGTAGCGATTGCGGTTAATCCTAAAGACCCACGTTATGCGAAATTAATTGGTAAAAAAGTGTTGGTGCCACTCATCAATAGAAAAATTCCGATTATTTCCGATGAAAGTGTTGAAATCGAATTTGGTACGGGTGCGTTAAAAATTACGCCTGCACACTCGGCAATAGATTACGAAATCGGCAAGAAAAATAATTTACCTGTTATTGATACACTCACTGAATCGGGTACTTTAAACGCATTGTGCGAATTTGCACCGTTGATTGGCAAAGATAGATTTGAAGCGCGCGCAGCGATGAAACAGTTTTTACTTGATACGGACGCTTTGATAAAAATTGAAGAGTACAAAACAAATCTCGGTCGCTCTGAGCGCACAAATTCCGTTGTTGAGCCGCGCCTTTCGCTGCAATGGTTCGTAGATATGAAACAATTGGCAGAGCCTGCTTTGCGCGCCGTTGAAACAGACGATATTAATTTTTTCCCGAAGCAATTTAAAACAACCTATCGCCATTGGATGGAAAACATTCGCGATTGGTGTATTTCGCGACAATTGTGGTGGGGACATCGCATTCCTGCGTATTATTACGAAGATCAAGTTTTTGTCGATACAAGTTTGGAAGGTGCATTGGCAAAAGCGCGTGAAAAATTCCCGAACATAAAACCAGAAGATTTAAAACAAGATGAAGATGTTTTAGATACGTGGTTTTCGAGTTGGCTGTGGCCTATTTCAGTTTTCGACGGATTTAAGAATCAGAAAGAAATAGACTACTACTATCCTACTCAAGTTTTAGTGACGGGTTGGGATATTATTTTCTTATGGGTGGCGCGTATGGCAATGTCAGGTTTCGAATGGCGCAATGAAAAACCTTTCGAACGTGTTTACTTCACCGGTATGGTGCGCGATAAACAACGCCGCAAAATGTCAAAATCGCTCGGTAATTCGCCTGATGCGCTTAAACTCATTGACGATTTTGGTGCTGATGGCGTTCGATTTGGTTTGCTGAGTTGCAGTCCTGCCGGTGGTGATTTATTGTTCGATGAAAAACTCTGTGAACAAGGTCGCAATTTTTGCAATAAATTGTGGAACGCGCTACGACTGATTAATTCTTGGGAAATTGATAAAACACTTGCAACGCCGAGCGAAAATGCTTTGGCAATTGATTGGCTCAGAGCAGAAATGAATTCAGTCATTACCGAATTGGATTCTGATTTTGAGCAATACAGATTGAGTGAAGCCCTCATTACGCTGTATAATCTTATTTGGGATGATTTCTGTTCGTGGTATCTCGAAATTATAAAACCGAATTACGGCGCGCCAATTGATGCAGCAACCGTCGAAAACGCCAAAAATATTTTGTGCGAGTTCATGGTTTTATTGCATCCTTTTATGCCATTTATTACCGAAGAAATTTGGCATCAAGCTGGTGGTGTAGAAAGATTTGGTAGCGATTGTTGTGCAGCAAAATATCCGACTGTAGAGACGTTGCATGCAACGTCTCTACAGTATTCAACGTCTCTACGGAAAGATTTTACTGATCTAAAAGACATCATCTCTAAAATTCGCGACATTAGAAACCAGAAAGGTTTAAAAATGCGCGATGCTTTACCACTTAAAGTTATTCAAACAGAAAATACAAAACGGTTGTTTGCTATTGAAGGCGCGCACAATTTAGTATTACGATTAGCAGCTTTAGATTCAATTCAATTTGTTGAGACAGATGTTAAAAACGCAGCGCAGTTTATTGTAGGTACGGATAAATACTTTATTGTTCTATCTGAGAACTTCGATGTAGCTGGTGAAATAGAGAAAATAAATAAAGAAATTGAACACCAACGCGGATTTTTGCGCGGCGTGGAAGGAAAACTCAATAATGAAAAATTTGTAGCGGGCGCTCCGACACAAGTGTTAGCCAACGAGCGCAAAAAACAAAGTGATGCGCTAGCTCGTATTGCAACTTTGAAAGATAGTTTGAAATCGCTGGAATAGCTTTGAGTTTTGAGCTGCTCCAATAGAGGCTCAAAGCTCATAACTAATTAGAATCTATTGTCAGAATATCTCCTTTCAAATTATCTGCTACTGCTTTAATATTTATTTTTCCTGCTTTATTATTTGGACGAACAATGACTAATCCGCGACCTTGAAATACTTTTTTATCAGGTTTTTGAAAACTCGACATATCTCTGGGATTTCCATTTCCCACGCCAATGATGATACCATTTCCAGATATTTGGTATTTGATTAAAACATCATCAGAACTTGGAACAATATTGCCAGATTCATCTACGATTTCTACACTGATATAAGCTAAATCATTTTTATTGGCTTTGATAAGCGTTCTATCCGCTTTTAAACGGATAGCTACAGGTTTTCCTACCGTTGTTAAAGTTTCTGAAGCTATTTCTTTGTCGCCCTCATAACAATGAGCGACTAATTTGCCGGGTGTGTATGGTATTGTAAATGTTGCAATTATTGAACCTGCTTCAAGCGTTTGCTCGGCAATTATTTTACCGTTCAATTCGAGTTTTACCTTCGGACTTCTTGTAAAAACTCTAACCTGCAAAGAGTCTTTTTCATGACCCGGCCAAGTCCAGCATTTCAATTCATCTGGAAATTCATAGAATCCTTTAATTTCAATTTTTCCTACTGGTATAGGACGATGAACTAACATTTCGACAAGACTTTTTCTCCAAACCACATCTAAGTAGTAAGAGGCGGCTTTTTTATTCCCAATTAAATCCAATTCACCGCAATATGAATTAAATACGGGCCAGTCAGGTCCCATAAAATCTTCAACAAAACCTTTCAATTTCTCGTTAGTCGATTTAAGCCGCGCAAGTCCTATACCCGCTTCGCCTAAATAATCCATAGCAGACCAACTGAAAGCACCTATTACATAATTGTTTTTCTCAACAGCATTCCAGTCCTCTAAAGCTTTTGGAGGGAAATACTCTGTAGTAACCATAACTCTGTTGGGAAATTTTTTATGGTCTTGTTCAAATCTAAAAGCGGCATAGTTATATCCACTTACTTCCAAACTTGCAAATGCGGGTGCTGTCATGTCCCATTTCTTGCCTTTTGCCATGGCAAGAAAAAATGGAATGGCATTAGTCACGGCTCTGGTTGAATCTAAATTCCGAATTGTATTTGCCAACATCCAAGCCGTTCTATAACCGGCTGAATCAATGACTTCGGGTATTTCATTGCCAATACTCCAAATAATGATTGAAGGGTGGTTTCTATCGCGCAAAACAATGGATTCCAAATCTTTGATGCCCCATTCCTTGAAGTAGTGTGAATAATCGTCGGGCGTTTTTTTCTTTTCCCACATATCAAAAGACTCGTTCAATACCAACATTCCCAATCTATCGCAAGCATCTAAGAATTGGGGCGAATATGCATTATGCGCAAGCCTTATAGCATTATAACCATTCTTTTTGAGCAATTCTATTTTGCGCTCTTCCGCTCTATCATTGGCTACTGCACCGAGTGGACCATTATCGTGATGAATACAGCCGCCCCTGAGCTTTACAGTTTTTCCATTTAATGCGAAACCATTTTCAGCATCAAACTTAATGCTTCTGATGCCAAATGATTGCGTATATTCATCAATTATTTTATCTTTTTGTTTGATCATTATTTTTGCTTTATACAGAATGGGTGTCTCAATGCTCCATAAATCAGGATTTTTAATTACAAGAGTTTGCCCAATTTTTAGACGTTCGGGGAACTTTAAAAGTTCCCCGAACGTTGTATTTTGTGATGCGATTAATTTACCCGAAGATGAAAATATTTCAGTTGATAATGAGAGAGGGGCAGCTTTTTGAATATTATTATTAATAGTTGTGACAATATTAATGTCAGCAGAAAGTTCAGTAATGTTGGAAGAAACAATCTGAACGCCCCAATTTTCAATATGCGTTGAATTGACAATGTTCAGCCACACATGCCGATAAATACCCGAACCTGAATACCATCTTGAGTTATCGCCTTCGTTTTTTACTTGTACAGCGACAATATTAGGTTGACCAATAGGATTCAAAAACGCTGTCATATCATAAATGAAAGAAGTGTAGCCATTGGGATGATTGTCCAAATGATGTCCATTAATCCATACATCCGAATTCATATACACGCCATCAAACTGTATATAAACCATTTTATGTGCCGTTGTTTTATCGAGTACAAAATGTTTTCTGTACCAAGCCGTTCCTCCCACAGTAAAAGCCGTAGCATTTTTTCCAACAGCTTTTTTATAAAATGGTCCGATGGTGCTGTCAGTTGGTGAGTTGGGTAAATCTTCAATACTCCAATCGTGAGGCACATCTAATGTGCGCCATTGTGTATCGTCATAATTCAATGTTTTTGCATCTTCATTCGTCTTTTTGAATTTCCAATCATCATCAAAAGAAATTAATCTGCCAGCAGAAATGGGTTTTATTGACTCTGCACTAAAACCATGGTTGGAAACTCCAACCCATATTAGGGCTAAAATGAGGACTTGTTTTTGTTTATTTTGCATCTTTTTAATTTTTTTCTCTTCGCAATTCAGTGGTTGTTACATCATTTCCAGGCCACCACCACCACCGTGCCATGGCACCAAAATCCTGTAATGGATTTCGAAATTTTTCAGGATTGAAGTTGTATTGAGGAACCACTTAGAAGTTTGCCCCTCTAAATTTCTAAAGCTCATAACCAATAGGAATGTGCTTAAGATAGCTAATTTATATCGCGTCATAATTTTATTTATTTTCAAGATATTTCCAACCCCCTTTTTTTACATCTATAGTCCAAGGTTTAGGTTCAGGTATAAGTAATTTTCCATCGCCTATTTGGCCAAATTTCTCTGGAGCGAATAGCATTTTGTTTTTGTGCCAACGAAAGTGTTGATAACGCCAAGAGTAATAAAGTAAAAAATCTCTTTTTCATAAATCAAATCATTGAATTTAGTTGTTCGTTGATAGTTGTTCGTTTAACCTATTAGGTGCGAAGCTCCTATTAGGTTTGAATTAAAATCTAATAAGTTATACTATCAACGAACAACTAAAAGTTCGCTCATCTTTTTTTGAATAAAATTGGTCGCATACTGAGGTGCAAGGCGATAGAGAAAATCTAAGAAGCTGGCATCTTTTCCAACCAATATTCTAAATTTATTCTTATCTATACCATCAATAATAATTTCAGCAGCTTTTTCGGCAGGTAAAGGTTTTAGTTTGGAATCGCCATTGCTTTTCGGTTTACCCAAACCTGAGTTTTCAGTAATATTTGTAGCAATAGCGCCTGGAAAAACAACTGTCACATGCACATTCGTATTTTTCAATTCAGAATATAAACCCTCCGTCAATATTTTTACACCCGCTTTAGCAGCACCGTAAATAGTTTGACCAGGTACTGATAGAAAACCTCCCATACTTGAAATGTTTACAATGTGCGCTTCAGGGCGTTGTAAAAACAAAGGTAAAATGATTTGGTCATGGACAATGTCCCAAAGAAATTGACATTAAAAACCCGATGAATCTCATCAAAACCCAAGTCATTGACGGTCTCAAAGTGCTGAATGATACCCGCATTGTTTATCAAACCATCCACTGCACCAAAATGTTGAACGACAGCATTAGGCAGATTATCTACGGCTGCTTTATTGGTTATGTCCAATTCAAAGGCTTTGAATCTATCTTCTCCAACGCCTGCTATTTTTTGCGTTTCTAATAGGGCATCAAGTTTCAGGTCAATACCAGCTACGCGCGCTTTTTTTTCGAGCAATAGCAGCGTTAACGCACGTCCGATGCCACTGCCAGCACCAGTAACCACTATAATTTTATTTGTTAGTTGCATTGTGTATTTAATTTTAAAGCATTTGAAAATAAGTCCGCAAACAAAATTATTTATTACAAAATTACGAGGAAAGTTCCCCGCAGATGAACTGTGATAAAAACCAAATTTTTTATCACAGTTTTTATCTAACGTTTTGTTTTATTTAATAAAATTGCTGCTATATTCCTCTCCAGAGGTTA
>JAYWBA010000187.1:0-66135 GCA_043781915.1 Saprospiraceae bacterium | reverse complement strand
ACTAACAACTAACAACTAACAACTAACAACTAACAACTAACAACTAACAACTAACAACTAACAACTAACAACTAACAACTAACAACTAACAACGATTTTTTAAACACATTTAAATACATTTTCCAATGTCAAAATTCAATTGGGTAGCAGATACCATTCACTCAGAAATTGGTTTCCAGATTCGTCACTTGATGATCTCGAACGTGAAAGGTAAATTCGCAAACTTCGAGGCAAGCGCAATAGCGGATGCCGATTTTAAAAATGCTGAAATTAACTTTACAGCGCAAGTAGATTCATTAAGCACAGGCGATGCACAACGCGACGGTCATGTAAAAAGTCCAGATTTTTTCGATGCTGAAAAATTCCCTACAATCACCTTCAAATCGAGCAGTTTTGACAGCGGTTCAGGTAAGATTACAGGCGATTTGACAATGCACGGCGTAACACTACCCGTAACACTTACAGTAGAATTTGGCGGTATTGCTGTCGATCCGTATGGTCAAACAAAATCAGGTTTTACCGTTGAAGGAAAAATTAAACGCAGCGATTTTGGTTTAACTTGGGGAACTTTAGTTGAAGCAGGAAGCGTTGTTTTAGCGGATGAATTGAAATTGAATATTGAAATCCAATTTATCAAAAAAGAGGAAGTCATTTCATAAGTGATAAGTATTAGGTGATAAGTGTTAAGTGTTAAGTGTTTGATGAAATATCACTTAATACTTATCACTTATTATTTGCTACTTTTGCGCCTTTAAAAATAAAATCACTCAACATGGAGCACATAAAAACTGCTGAAACAAAAAATCCTATTCTCGATTTAATCGCAAAGCGTTGGAGTCCACGTTCTTTTTCAAGTCAAGATATTTCAGACGAAACGCTGAATACTATTTTAGAAGCCGCTTCTTGGTCCTTCAGTGCCAATAACGAGCAACCGTGGCGTTACATCGTAGCTAAACGCGGTACAGAAACATTTAACAAAATTTCTGAATTACTCATGCCTGGCAATAAAACTTGGGCACCGAATGCGGCAGTATTGATAATGAGCATAATTAAAACCACATTCAATAAAGATAATTCGGTGAATAAAGCTGCTATGCACGATGTTGGTGCAGCGAACGCACACTTGGCTTTAGAAGCACGCGCACATAATGTGTTCACACATTTTATTGGTGGATTCGATAAAAATAAATCGAAAGAAGTTTTTAATTTGCCCGAAGGTTTTGAACCGATTGCGTGTATTGCGCTTGGTTATTTGGGTAGTCCTGAACAATTGGGTGAGCCATTGAAAGACCGCGAGTTAGTGTCCCGTTCGCGCAAACCTATCTCTGAATTAGTTTTGAATTTTTCGGAGTTGTAGTTAAGGAATTTTCCGCAGATTACTCAGATTATGCAGATTTTCGCTAAAAAAAATCTGCATAATCTGAGTAATTTGCGGGAAAATTAATCTACGCGCTTAGTTCGCAATTTCACCTAACGAAACTAAACTCAATGAATGCAACATATCTTCTTTTGCTTTTGCGAGTTTAGATTCTACAGTTGATTGCAAACTACCAATGGTAGAATTTGCCATTTTTGCTTTGAGTGATATCTTTTTTTGTCCCCAAAAATCAGCATCAGGCTCTTCAACTGCCTCGAATATATCTTTCAACGTTATGAGTTCGGCTTTTTTTGCCAGTCTATATCCGCCGCCCGATCCGCTAAGCGCGATAACCAATTCTTTATTTACCAAAAGAGCGGCTAATTTGCGAACGACTACCACATTGATGGATAATGTTCTTGCTATTTTTGGTGAAACACCTAAAACGCCTTCTTTTTGTGCAGAAGCTAAACAACACATAATGTGTGTTGCTGTAATGAAATTACTATTCATTGAAAAAATGTTTTGATTTCATTAAACGTAACTTACGTTGTTATGTTTTGAAAATGTAAATGATAACCGAAAACATAACAATAAAAGTTACGTTTAATGGATTCGACTTGCAAATTTAAACATAAAAACAAAAGTTACGTTTAACAAAACGTTTTTTCTCTCATTTAAAATCCAAATGAAAAAATTAAAGGAATTGAAAGTTTCAATCTCTCGCTCAAACGCTCTCAAACGCAATAAGAGGTTGATATTTATTTCCCATTTGGCGATTAAATATTTTAACCGTAATTTTGAATAAAATTTGAACCGTATGACATCTGCGATTGCATCATTGCCAGAAAAAAAGAAAGTTTCAGAACCGAAACGTTACACGTTAGAGGAGTACCTCGCACGCGAAGAAAAATCAAAACACAAACACGAATACTATAACGGAGAAATCAAACTTATGGCAGGAGGAACAAGTAGCCACAGCGAAATAACTATAAACACAGGATTTGCTATTAAAAACGCTATCAAAAACGCAAATAAGAAATTTAGAGTTTTTGATAGCAATTTGGGTATTTATATTTCAGAAATTGACGCTGTATTTTATGCAGATGTTTTAGTCGTCTTTGAAAAGTTGGAGTATAAATTCGGTTCTAAAAGTTTGCTTACAAACCCTATTTTAATTGTTGAAGTCGCATCGAAAGGCACGCGAAATTTTGACAGAGACGAAAAATTTGAAGCCTATAAAACATTAGCTTCTTTCAAAGAATATGTTTTAATAGAGCAAAATAAACCACAAGTTGAGTCAAGACTAATAGTTAGCAATAATCGTTGGGAAACTGAAATTGTAAATGATTTGAATAAAACCATAGCTTTACGCTCGCTCGGCATCGAAATCGCGCTGGAAGATATTTATGAGAATATTGAGTTTTAAATTCCAAGAATTAGAAACTAATTTAAGATTGCTTTGCTTTAATTTTATTTATATCAGCTTGGAGTTCAATTGATTTAGATGACCAATTAAAAAAAGTTTTCTGAGAATCAAATTTTTTCCAAATTTCATCGAGATAGTTTTTGAAAACAATAACTCTTTCTAGCCTGTTTATAATCCCATGAATATCTTTAATTTCATTTTTTGCTTCTTTGAAAATCGGAGTATCGACAATTATAGCATCAATATATGGGAAATAAGAACAAAGATTATTGATATGATATGAGCCAGTTGAAGTGAGTCTTAACATCGGAGGTAAATTAATTTTTGTGAAGGCTCTACCCCTAGCCGAGGTCTCGATTAAATTCTTCTCAATTAAATCGCTTAATACAATATCAATTTGATCGATTGTAAATCCTAAACTTTGCAAATGATTAGATAGAATAGATGTTTCAAAAAATCCATTATTATTAACAGCTTGCAATTGTGATTCAAGTATACTTAAAACAATTGGTGTTAAAAAATGTTCCTTAGGATCGTCAAATTTTATGTCAAAAATATTTGAAACTTGCGAACTGTTAGGGTCAAAATGAATATTGTCTCCATAAATTACCGCGTTAAAAAATTCATGCAGAGGTATTATGTAATTATCCCCATTTCCTTGAATTTGAATAATTTTTTTAGTGTCAACATGTCCACTCCCCAAAAAATTAGTAATCATCCCAACAGCTTTCCGAACATTTCCGCAAGAAATATCTTCAATAAATTTGTGTAGTTCTTTATTCTTCTCCAAAGAAAAAATAAGAACGTGAATTAGAGTACTTAAATTCGATAATTGAATACCAACTTTATTTTCGGATTTATTGAATTGGGACAATGGAATTTCTCCCTCTGCTATTTTTCTAGCAAAATCCAATCTTTTTTCAATTACCAAATCAATTCTCGGCGGAGCAATCGTAAATGCCTTGGGATGATATCCTGTTAAAGATCCTTTTTTTAATGAATTATGAAAACTTTCTGGACGTAAAGCTAAAAAAATAGTTACTGGTTGCCAATGTTCAGCTATTTCGTTGGAAATTAAAAAAGCTTTCTGCTGAATGTCATATTCTCTTTGATCGCAATTGTCTATAAAAATTACAATTTGTTTTTTTCTTCCTTTAGCGAGATGAAATAGTGCGTTTTTTAAATGTTCTACTTTATTTCTTTGCTTTTCAATAAAAAATTCTATCGAAATTTCTATTGATTTTTCATGATTATTTTCGAAATAAGGTTTGTAAACCCCCCTTTTAAATCTTTCAAAATCACCATGATAAATACCTCTAACAAAGTGGTTTTCAAAAATATCTATATCGTAATTGTCTAAAAGTTGCTTAATTATTTCTTCTACAATAGCTTCATTCAAGTTAGAAGCTAGAATAGCTTGACTTCCTAAATCAATTTTAAAAGTGATGCAGTTTTCAAAAATTTCTTTAGCTTCGACTTTTATTAAATAATTAATGAAAGTCGATTTGCCAACTCCAACGTCACCTATTAGTAAAATTGGTCTTCTGCTTAAGCTTTGTGCGGTAACATTAACTAGTTCTTCATTAATACCTTTTTTTCCTGATGCGGGTGATAAGGCTAAACTCTCAGAGTCTGTATCAAAAAAGTTTTCATATCTTAGTTTTAAAATATCTTTACTAAGAGAAGAATAATTTGATAAAGCGCCAGCATTACAGTAGCATTCTTCTAGAAATATTGTCTCTAATTCCCCTGTTTTTATAACATCTTCAAAAACTATTTCGCTTAAAACTTGTAAATCCGCTTGATTTGAATTTCTATTCTTGATACCTGGGTAATTTGAGATAATACTAGATAGTTTTGTAGGCAATTCTGGTATAATTGTACCACATAATCGAGTTTTTAGAATTTTTTTACTTATACCATCGTATGATAAATGATTCCAAAATTCTGTAAACCTACTTAACATATTTTCTAAAGAGTCATAAACTAGAGCTTTACCTTCGATAGGAGGTATTCCATCAAGTCTAACAGCAACAAACGAGACTAATTGCCAACCATTAGAAATAATTGCAATTTCGGTACCCCTTTTTTGGCAATATGCAGAAACTTGTTCGACTGCTTTTTTTAAATCAGGATTATCCCTGCATAAATTTGAAAGATTATATTCAGTTCTATTCTTACCTGAAGGAAGTTCAAAATAATTTCCCTCTCTTTTAGCTTCGACAATAATTGAAGGGCGTGGGAGACGAAGAGTGTAGTCGGTGAACTCTGCATCAAATGATTCTTCTGTAATCACATCTTCTTTTTTCCAGTTTAGGCAATCAAAAAGGAGACTGTCAATTAAATGAAGTCTAGTTGTATCTTCATTCCTATCTATATTAACGAATTTCTTATTCCAAACAATAAGTTCTTCAAGTTTTTTCCTGCCTTCTTCATATTCTTTGTTCATACAATTTGCCGATTTTTAAAAAGTTTTTCTCTTTTTTAAACTCTTACAAATATAGCTAAAAAAAATCAACATAATATTTTTATAGCTAAAATAATTCGAGAATGTAATTTTATTTGGAAATTTAAACTAACCTATTACCTTTGCACCATAAATAATAAAATAATGTTTCACACTGCTTCTCGATTTAGTTTCTTCTATTATACAACCTAACTTGTAATAGAGGATTCGTGCATTGTGAATGGAAAAATATATTCAGCTAACACAAAGAGTTCCTCAACTGGAACTCTTTTTTTATTTTAACTATGCTCTTAACAGAACGCATTGCTGCGGCGCAGCAGCACAAAAGCGGACAGGATAAAAAAGTACGTATCGCCATTCAAGGCGTGGAAGGTGCATTTCACCACGAAGCAGCGCTGCATTTTGTCGATGCTGACCATGCTGAAATTGTGGAATCACCTACTTTCGACGATTTAATTGGCAATGTAGAACGCGGAGAAGCAGATTGCGCGGTGATGGCAATTGAAAACACGATTGCTGGTAGCTTGCTTAGAAATTACAATTTGCTTTTCAATTCGGAATTAAAAATTTATGGCGAATACTTTTTGCGCATTCGCCAAAATTTAATGGCTTTGCCTGGAGTCAGTATTTTTGAACTCGAAGAGGTACACTCCCACCCGATTGCGATTGAGCAATGCACCGATTTCCTAAAAAAATATCCTTTCATACAGGTGGTCACTACAACTGATACGGCTTTGGCTGCGCGCAATATAAAGCAAGGCAATTTGAGTCATATAGCTGCGATTGCATCGGAAGAAGCAGCGCGATTGTATGGTTTACACATTTTGGCAGAAAGCATTGAAACCTACAAGAAAAACTTCACACGCTTTTTACTCATTGCGCGCAGCGATTCAGGTATTAAAACAGATTTAAGTTCGGCTAATAAAGCCTCTATTGTTTTTACAACCCAACACACAAGTGGCAGCTTGCACAAAGTGCTCGCTATTTTAGCCGATAACGCGTGCAACTTGACAAAAATACAATCCGTTCCAGTGATGGATAACCCTTGGAACTATATGTTCTTTTGCGATTTTACGCTTGATAATATGGATGGTTTGAACGATATTTTGAAATTATTACACGCTGAAACGGTTTCATTGGAAGTTTTAGGAGTTTATAAAGCGTTTTCATAATGGTTAATTTCTAATGGTTAATGGTTAATGAACAAGATTAACACTAAGATTAACCATTAATAATTAACCATTAACCATTAAAAAATTATGGATATTTCAACATCAAGTCGGTTAAACAGCGTCAACGAATATTATTTTTCGATGAAGCTACGCGATATTGCGCAACGCAACGCGCAAGGTGCCGATATTATCAATCTTGGTATCGGTTCGCCCGATTTACCGCCGCATTTAAAAGTGGTAGAAACCCTGTCAGAAAAAGCCAACGCGCACAATACGCACGGTTACCAAAGTTATCAAGGTTCGCCCGTTTTGCGCAAAGCGATTTCCAATTTTTATCTTGAACATTTTAAAGCGGGCGTAAATCCCGACACTGAAATTTTGCCCCTCATCGGTTCGAAAGAAGGTATTATGCACTTGTGCATGACGTATTTGGAAGCGGGTGATGTGGTTTTGGTTCCGAACCCGGGTTATCCGACCTATCGGGCAGCTGCGCAATTAACGGGTGCAACTATTTTAGAATATACTTTAGACGAAAATAAAAATTGGGATATTGATTTTGATGGATTGGAGAAAAACGATTTGAGCAAAGCTAAATTGATGTTCGTCAATTATCCGAATATGCCGACAGGTGCGCCTGCAACAGAAGCACTTTTCGAAAAATTATTATCTTTCGCACAGAAACACCATATCTTAATCATCAATGATAATCCATACAGTTTTATTCTCAACGATAAACCACTTTCAATTTGTAGTTCGCCTGAATGGCGCAAAAATGCAGTTGAGTTGAACTCGCTGTCTAAAAGTCACAATATGGCGGGTTGGCGAATAGGTTGGTTAGTCGGTGATGCGAAAATTATTTCGGATGTGATTCGCTTCAAATCGAATATGGATTCAGGTATGTTTTTGCCGTTGCAACTCGCAGCAGCCGAAGCATTGGCATTGCCAAAATCTTGGTACGACAGTGTGAACGAAGTGTACGAAAAACGCCAAAAATTGGTTTTTAAATTTCTCGATAGATTGAAATGTAAATATAATTCGGCACAACAAGGCATGTTTGTTTGGGCAGAAGTTCCGAATAACTTCGCATCGGGGTTTGATTTAGCTGATGCCGTTTTAGATACTGCGCGCGTATTCATTACACCTGGCGGTATTTTTGGGTCAGCAGGTGAACGATTTGTGCGCGTGAGTTTGTGTTGCACAGAAACAATGATTGAAAAAGCGATGGCGCGTTTAGATGATTTCGATAAATATTTTGAACTTGTAAATAGTGAAGCGCGTATTGCGCAATAAATCAATTACGAATTACGAATTACGAATTACGGTTCGTTGTTCGTGCGTAATTCGTAATTCGTAATTCGTAATTGAATTTTATGAAGATCGCAATAGTCGGTTTGGGATTAATTGGGGGTTCGTTGGCACTCGCTGCGCGCAAAAATAAATTTGCAACGCATTTAATTGGTGTCGATAGAAATCCGCAGCATTCAGCGCGCGCTTTAGAATTAGGTTTGGTTGATGAAGTGCTTAAATTAGATATTGCTGTTGAATACGCCGATTTAATTATTCTCGCAACACCCGTTCAAACACTTTTAAATTTAGCACCGCATATTCTGGATAAAATGGTACCGCATCAAGTATTAATGGATGCAGGTTCAACTAAATCGACGTTAGTGCAAGCTGTGCAAAATCATAAAAACAGATCGCAATTTGTAGCAGCACACCCAATGGCAGGAACAGAATTTTCTGGACCTGATGCAGCGTTAGAAGATTTATTTGTCAATAAAGTATGCGTTATTTGTAATAAAGAAGAAAGTTCTGCTCATGCATTGAAAATTTGCGAGGATTTTTTCAAAGCCATTAAGATGCAATTAACATATATGGAAGCCGATGCGCACGATGTTCACACGGCGTATATCAGTCATATTTCGCACCTTTCGAGTTTTGCACTGGCGTTAACTGTTTTAGAAAAAGAGCAAGACGAAGAAGCCATTTTCGATTTAGCAAGTGGTGGATTTAGAAGTACCGTGCGTTTGGCAAAAAGTAATCCAGATACATGGCTACCAATTTTTGAGCAAAATCGCGATAATTTGCTCGATGTTTTAGACGAGCACATACACGTACTCAGTATTATGCGTTCGTGTTTAATAAAGAAAAAGTTTGGCGAACTGAACGATATGATGGTACGTGCAAACGATATAAATCGCATACTAAAGTGACAAGTGATAGGTGATAAGTGATAAGTGATAGTCAGTAGGACGACCCTAATTGCAGCCACGGATGTAATCCGTGGAATTAAGGTCTAACAATAAAAAATATCAATTCTATCAGAATAATTCTGATAATTTAAATTTTCTAAATTTCAAAAGTATGAATTTAAAACCTTTTCTAGTTGACAAAAAACGTCCTTTCCTCATTGCAGGACCATGCTCGGCAGAAACAGAAGGACAAGTAATGAGTATTGCACGCGATTTAGCAGCGCAAAAAATTGATTTATTCCGCTCAGGAATTTGGAAACCCCGCACGCGCCCTGGCGCATTCGAAGGTGTAGGCTCTGAAGGTTTGGGCTGGTTGAAACGCGTGAAAGAAGAAACGGGTTTAAAAACCACAGTTGAAGTGGCTAATGCACACCACGTGTATGAGTCGCTTAAATTTGGCATTGATGTTTTGTGGATTGGCGCACGCACAACAGTTAATCCATTCAGTGTGCAAGAAATTGCGGACGCTTTGCGCGGCGTTGATATTCCTGTGATGGTGAAAAATCCGATTAATCCGGATTTAGAATTGTGGTTGGGTGCTTTCGAGCGTTTAAATAAAGCAGGCATCACGCGCATGGCAGCTATTCATCGCGGATTTTCGACAGCGGCAAAAACGCGTTACCGCAACGTGCCGCATTGGGAAATTGCGATCGAATTGCAACGCCGTATGCCCGAAATGACAATAATTGGCGATAACTCGCACATTTGTGGCAATCGCCACATGTTGGCTGAAGTAGCGCAACAAATGATGGATTTGAACTACGATGGTCTTATCACAGAAGTGCATTGCAATCCCGATGAAGCGTGGAGCGATGCTAAACAACAAATTGTACCAGAAGTTTATAAAGAATTGATAGCAGGTTTAAACATTCGCGCAGAGAAAGACGCAGGATTTTTAAACTCTATCGAAGCTTTGCGTGTGCGCATCGACCAAATTGACGATGAAGTGTTGACTTTATTGGGTAATCGCATGCAACTCGCTAAAGATATTGGTACTTATAAAAAGAAAAACAATATCAGCATTTTGCAAGCTACGCGCTGGAATGAAATTTTGAATGCAGCTGTTGAACGCGGTCGCAAACGCGAACTGAGCGACGAATTTATTATTGGTCTACTCACGTCTATTCACCAAGAATCTATTCGCCATCAAACTTTGATTATGAATGCGAAAGATGAAGTTGTTGCGCCTGCGACTGAAGCAGTGAAAAGTTAAGAGTTAAAAATTAAAAGTTAAAAAAAACCTCGTGATATTTTCGGATGCTGCGAGGTTTTAATAATTATGGAGATATATTCTAACCAAAATTTCAATAGAAAAAAGTAAAATTTAGTCATTTATGAAACTAATAAAGTTAAATAGGACTCGACTGGTATTATGCTTTCTCTTTTTTATAGCAATTAACTCCAAGATTTTTAGCCAAAAAGATTTAACAAAGATTTTCTCAGATTTTTTTAATGATATGCCCATGTCGAGTGAGAAAGAATTAAAAGAAAATTTCACACTCAATACTATTGAAATTTTTGAACTCAAAAGATATATTAATAGAGTTGTTCCAATTGGTTATGAGGTTTATATCGAATTTAAAGAAAATAATCGGATTGATTTGAGAATAACAGAATGGAATGAAAACTCTCGAAGAAAAGAAGGGTTGTTTGCCGAATGGGACATAGACCCTTTCAATTATAAAAAAGAGCCTAACTCAGATGTCCCAAGTCCTGGCGGATTAATACAAACATTAAGTTTTGAAAAAGTAATCACCACTTTAAAATGGAATTTCAACACTTTCAAAACTATAAAAGAAAAACTTTTAAGAGCAAATTGCATATCAGTTACAAATGGTGAGCCAACTCAAATTGGTTTTAAAAGAAGTGGAATGGGAATGTATTTTTACAATATTTTTGACAAGTTGATTAATTCTAATTATCAGAAACAACTTGATGCGCAATGCAATTTTAGAAATTTTACAAAAAATATTTTGCTCGAATATTATGGTGGTGCAATTGGTCCGCAATGTTTCCCTGATAAGTAAATTCGTTTGGGTAATTTTTTCTCTTAATAAGAATATTTTGAAAAACAAATTTCTACTACTCTGAATCTTTGTTAAATAAACTTATTCAAACTAACTTTGACTAAATTTTTAGACATAAAATCTTAGATGGGTATTGCATCAATAAAAATACAGAACTTTAAATCTATTCGCGAAGCAGATATTGAACTGGGCAAGTTGAATATTCTGATTGGTGCTAATGGTGCGGGTAAGAGTAATTTTATTGGGTTTTTTAAGTTTTTGAAAAATCTCTATGATGAAAATTTAAGTTTTTACGTAAGAAAAAACGGAGGTGCTGAGGATTTTTTATACTTTGGTTCTAAAAAATCAAAATTTTTATCGGGTGAAGTCATCTTAAATAATAGTTTCAAAAGCCAATTTCATTTTAAACTGGAGCCTGATATAAATGGAAATTTTATTTTTTCAGATGATCGGTTTAATTTAAATAATGATAATTTTAAAGTTGATAAATGGGTAGATTTGAGGTTTGTAGGTCACACCAGCATTTCAGGTTCTACTGAAAGTATCTTGAAAGCAAGGCTTGGTATGTTAAATAATCAATATGAAGATATCAAGGCTTTCTTTTCAACTATAAAACCTTTTCATCTTAATGACACAAGTTTTGAAGCAAGAATCAAACAGCCTGCTTCTTCAACAGATTATTCCTATTTACGCGAAGATGCAAGCAATATCGCTGCATTTTTATACAGACTACAAGAAGCATCGCCTAAAAATTTTAAATTGATTGAAAGAGTTGTTCAATCAGTTGCGCCATTTTTGGATAAGTTTATTTTGAAACCCGACGAAATTAATAATCAACAAATTTTTCTGAGGTGGTTAGAAAAAGGATCAGATAAATTATTTGCCGCGCACAATCTATCGGACGGAACGCTACGGTTTATATGCTTAGCAACTTTATTATTGCAACCCGAATTACCAGAAATAATAATTATAGATGAACCAGAATTGGGTTTACATCCATTTGCGATTTCAAAATTGGCAGGTCTATTAAGAATAGCATCACATAAGTCACAGTTAATTGTTTCAACACAATCTGTTAATTTAGTGAATGAGTTTTCGGCTGATGATATAATTGTTGTTGATAGAAAAGACAATCAATCTGTATTCACGCGTCAATCGGAAGAAAATCTAAAGCATTGGCTCGAAGATTATTCATTGGGTGAATTGTGGGAGAAAAACGTAATAGGAGGGCGACCAAAATGAAAAGATTATACATAATTGTAGAAGGGCAAACAGAGGAGGAATTCGTCAACTCTTTATTAATTCCGTTTTTCACATCGATTGGAATACATAATGTGAGCCCCTTATTGCTTAGTACAGGTTCAAAACATAAACAAAAAGGCGGTGGTCTTAATTATGACCGATTCAAATACAACATCGAATCTAAACTCAAGAGTGAAAAAGATATAATCGTTACTTCGTTGATTGATTTTTTTAAACTCGATACTAGCTTCCCAAAGTTTGAAGAGAGTAAAAAGATAAATGATAAAGATAAAGTTCAACGTGTTGATTTTTTAGAAAAAGCAATTGCCGAGAATATAAATAGTGA
The DNA here is from genome assembly GCA_043781915.1 of Saprospiraceae bacterium. Lineage (GTDB taxonomy): Bacteria > Bacteroidota > Bacteroidia > Chitinophagales > Saprospiraceae > JAAFJT01. Next base: position 53,843 of record JAYWBA010000187.1, on the reverse strand, counting down.
ACGATTCATTCCTTACATCCAATTACACGAATTTGAAGGTTTGCTTTTTTCCGACACAAAAGGATTTGATTATCTTGATAAAATAGATGATGACGGAAGAGAAAAATTGTACAGTATTGTAAGAGAAAATCCTAACCCCGAATTATTAAATGATGGGTTACAAACAGCACCATCTAAAAGATTAAATGATTTAATTCCTGCTTATGATAAATCTATTGATGGACCAATAATAGCAATCGAAAATACTTTAGCAACAACTATGAAAAAATGTCCTAGATTTAAAAATTGGATTGAGACTTTAATTGCTGAATTGAAAAATGAAAAAAACTATTTTGTCTACTAAATGATATCCTAAAACGGCAAAATCTGGTTACTCATTAATAACTCCGAAATTTTAGTAGCCGATGAATTAATGAAACGTGGCGTTCCTGCATCCAATATTGTTTTAGGTTTTCAATCTGAAAAAGTTCGCCCATATACTGGTTTTGCAACTGCTTAGAATATATGATTTCATATTACCTATAATTTGAAATGATTTTTCTAATTCAAATAAAAAAATCAGGCAAAAGCAGTATTATTGCCTTCATGACCGCACTCTTGATTTCAGTTAGTCTCATCAGTTTTTTTCATGCCTTGATACCCAGTCATTGGTTGCCCATTACGGTTATTTCCAAAAATGCAGGTTGGTCGAAGGCATTAACCATGCGTGCTACACTCTATCTCGGTTTAGCACACGTTCTCAGCACTGTTCTGCTTTGTTGTGCAATTAGTTTAATCGGTCAAACGCTGTTCGAAAAATATTCAAATTCATTTGACAAAGTCTCGGGTGTGTTTTTAATTTTATATGGATTTTTTTTTATTTTTCGACATTATACACACCATCATTTTCACTTTTCTGCCGAAAATTTGAATACACAAAACAATACTTTTAGAGCGTTATTGGTTCAATTATTAGTGTTAATGTTTTTTTCGCCTTGCCTTGAAGTGGTTGCCGTTTTTTTTAGCGCGGGTAAGTTTGGATTGTCGGCAGTGGCAACATTAGTGGCTGTATATTCAATCATTTCTGTTTCAGGAATGTTGCTTTGGGTGAATTTGGTACAGCATGGATTGAAAAAAATAAATTGGCACAGTATAGAACACAATGCAGGTTTACTTACAGGTGGTGTTTTGGTTATAATGGGGGTGTTCCAATCTTTTGGAATTGGTTTTTAATCGAGTGAATATTTATTTTCGTCGAAAAAATAAGTAAATGCAACCTTTCGTTAATAATTTCATCTTATTATTGTGGAGTTATCCACTTTTTTTTTAAATCATCCAATTTAACGTAATCAGCATGAAAAGTACCCGACGCTTTCAAATCGTCCATTTTTTTCTTCCAGTAGTACTTAGTTTTATCATTTCAGGCGCTTATGCGCAAAAATTACCTGCCAATATCGAAAAATATACATCGGTAGAAGGTATGACGGAATACCGTTTAAAAAGCAATAAGCTCAGAGTTTTACTTTTCCCCGATGCTTCTAAACAAACCATAACAGTGAATGTCACTTATATGGTTGGTTCCCGACACGAAGGTGGTGGAGAAACAGGTATGGCGCATTTGTTAGAGCACATGGTGTTCAAAGGTTCACCGCGACATAAGGATGTGCCTGCCGAATTTAAATTGCATGGCGCTCGTTTTAATGGGTCAACTTGGCTCGATAGAACGAACTATTTTGAAACATTTCCTGCATCGGACGCCAATTTAGATTGGTCGCTCGATTTGAAAAGCGATTGTATGATTAACTCATTCATCGCTAAAAAAGATTTGGAAACAGAGTTCTCTGTAGTGCGCAATGAGTTTGAAATCGGTGAAAACGACCCGAGCAGTATTTTGCAAGAGCGCGTTCAGAGTACAGCGTTTTTATGGCATAACTATGGCAAATCGACAATTGGCAACAAAAGCGATATTGAAAACGTGCCGATTGAAAACTTGCAGGCATTCTATCGGAAATTTTATCAACCCGATAATGCTATTCTATTGATTGCAGGTAAAATCAATGAAGAAACCGCACTCAACTTAGTTGATAAATATTTTTCAGCAATTCCAATGCCTACTCGGGTTTTGCAACCAAGTTATACTGTTGAGCCTACACAAGATGGTGAGCGCAGTGTAACATTGCGTCGTGTTGGCGATGTGCAAATTGCGTCGGTGGGTTATCACGTTCCGGCTGCTACACACGCCGATTATCCTGCGGTGTCGTTATTGACTGATTTACTCGTTGAAAATCCTTCGGGTAGATTGTATAAAAAATTAGTTGTTACTCAAAAAGCATCGGATGTATCGGGTGGAACAAACCCAACCAAAGAACCTGGTTTTACCTATTTTGAAACGCAAGTGCGAAAAGAAGGCAACTTAGATTCTGCAAAAACCATTCTGCTTCAAACTATTGATGATGTTGCTAATAATCCGATTACAGAAGATGAAGTAAAGCGCGTTAGAGTTCAAAATATAAAACAGTTAGAGCAATTATACCGTAATTCAGAGCGCACAGGCACTTTGATGAGCGAATTTATTGCGCTCGGGGATTGGAGAACTTTTTTCCTTTTACGCGATAAATTAGAAAAAGTAACTGCTGCGGATGTTAATCGCGTTTTCAAAGCTTATTTTCTTCCATCTAACCGTACAATAGGTTTATTTTATCCGGAGGCAAAACCTATTCGCGCAGAAATTCCAGCAACACCCGATGTTTCTGCATTGGTTGAAGGGTACAAAGGTCGTGCGGCGATGGCAGAAGGTGAAGTTTTTGATCCATCAACAACCAATATTGATGCGCGTACAAAAGCAGGAAAAGCAGGTACAATGAAATATGCCCTGCTGAGTAAAAAAACGCGCGGAAATACAGTCAGTGCAACTATTACTTTGCGCTATGGCGATGTCAATAACCTTCAAAACTTGAATATGCCCTCAGAATTAGTAGGTGCTATGTTTAAAAAAGGCACAGCTACCATGACTGAGCAACAAATAAAAGATAAACTCGACGAGCTTAAAGCGACAGTTACTTTCGGTTCAAGTGCTGATAAAACTTTTATCAATATTGAAACAGTACGCGATAATTTCCCCGCTACATTAAAAATGGTGTGCGATTTACTGCGTAATCCAAGTTTTCCAGCAAAAGAGTTTGAAGAATTGCGTCAGCAACAACTTGCTGAAAAAGAGCAAGGTCTTTCTGAGCCACAGAGTATAGCATTTAACGCTATGCAGCGCTACTCAAAACCGTATCCTAAAACGGATATACGTTATACGCCGACTTTGCAAGAAGAAATTGAAAGTCTTAAAGCTGTTAAATTAGACGACGTTAAGAGTTTCTATAAAAACTTTGTAGGTGCAAGCGATGCAACGGCTTCAGTAGTTGGTGATTTCGATGAAGCAGAGGCAAAGAAAATTTTAGACGATAATTTAGCCAATTGGAAATCGCCAAAAGGTTATAAGCGTTTGGAGGGAAAGTTTTTTGATGTCGCTTCAAAACGCGAAGATATAAAAACGCCCGATAAAGCAAATGCTGTTTTCGTAGCACAACTTAATTTGCCTGTAAACGAAAATGACCCAGAATATGCGCAATTGATGATTGGAAACTATGTATTAGGCGGTGGCGCCATCAGTTCACGTTTAGCCAATCGCATTCGTCAGAAAGAAGGTTTAAGTTATGGCGTAGGTTCTTATTTTAATGCCGATGCCTTAGATAAAACGGGTAGTTTTGGTGCTTATGCTTTTTATGCACCCGAAAATGCCAAGCGTTTGGAGGCTGCATTTAAAGATGAAATTGAAAAATTTTATGCTGAGGGTTTAACAGCCGATGAATTTGCTGCTGCTAAAAAGGCGCTTATTGAATCGCGCTTGTTGTCTCGCGCTACCGATAAACAACTTGTTGGCAAGCTCAATAGCTATCAGTTTTTAAATCGCACAATGAAATACGATGCTGATTTTGAAGAAAAGCTAAATAAAACGACTTTGAACGATGTGAATGCAGCGATTAAAAAGTACATCGTGCCAGCTAAAATTAGTTATTTTTATGCAGGCGATTTCGATAAGAAAACGGCTAAACCATAATTTAGTTGACGGTTGTCAGTCGACAATTTGGGACTCAAACTACGACTATCAACTATCAACTGTCAACTATCAACTAAATTAATTTGCAGCGCATGACTTATTTGTCATGCGCTGTATTAATTTTATGCAAAAAAATATTCATTATGAAAAAAAGTATTCCTTTTTCCTTTTTCCTTATTACCTTTTCCCTTTTCCTTATCACCGCTTGTACCGGCCCGCGTGGATTTGTTAACAAAAAAGTACCAAATACACCCGCACCAGGTTTCGATTTGGCTGGTTCTGATAAACGCGCAGTTGATTTAGCCGATTCAGTCATGCTCGCAAGTGGTGGACGTTACGCTTGGGATCAAACGCGATTTATTCGTTGGACGTTTTTAGGCAAACGCGAACTGGTTTGGGATAAATGGCAAAACAAAGTTAGGATTGATTTCATCGACCGGGATTTGAAAATTCACCTCAATATGAACGATATGACGGGTTCGGTTAAAATGAATGGCGTTGTTCAAACAAACGCTGATACCATAAAAAAATATTTGGCGCGTGGAAAATCAATTTGGATTAATGATAGTTATTGGTTAGTGATGCCATTTAAAATGAAAGACAGCGGCGTAACTTTGAAAGATAAAGGCAAACAAAAAAATAATTTGGGTACCGAGTGCGACGTAGTTGAACTCACATTTAAAGCTGTGGGCGATACACCGCAGAATAAATACGAGGCATTTATAAACCCTTCGAGTCATTTGGTCACGCAACTCAACTATTTTGAAAAATCTGCCAATGCAAAACCGAATATGGTTTTACCTTTTCAAGATTATCGGGGTTTAGGCAATATTCTTCTTTCAGTGAGTCGCGGCGATAACCGAGTTTTAACACCCATGGGTGTATATAAAAGTTTACCCGATTCTACTTTCACAAGTTTTAATGCCGTTAATTATAATTTGGTTAAGTAAAAGAGGTTTCTTATAAAAATTGAAAATGAGTTTAGTCTTTGTGAATCTTTGTTCCTTTGTGAACTTTGTGCTGAAAAAAAACCGCGAATTTCTTTAGCACAAAGAAACGAAGGCTCAAAGATTTCACAAAGCTTGATTTTTCAAATCCAAACTAATATTATGATACACCCTGATTCACTTTCAACGGTTATAAATACACTTCGCGCTGAGGGCTATATAGAAGATTTCAATCTCATCACGAACCATCTCGTTGAAAATATTGACGATTATAAGATTGACAAAGTTTTTAGATTCGAAGGCATGAGCAGCTCAGATGATGAAAGTGTTTTGTATGCCATCAGCTCTGATAAATTAAATAGAAAAGGCATAGTAGTTAATGGTTATGGCATTTCGAGCGATGCGATTACCGATGAGATGATATTGAAATTGCACAGGTAAATTTTCAACGAACCGCTTTTGTCTGCTTTAACCTGATAAGATGTTTTGCCAATATCCAACCTAATATTGTGATTTAAAAAAATAGATAGGTGTGATTGTTTGGGTACACCAAATTTGATAGTAGAAATTCTTTCATCCGACAATTCAAAACGCGAAATGAAAACTAAAAAGACCTCTATGCTGAATCAGGTGTGCGCAAGTATTGGGTTGTTGATCCCGAACATAATTCATTCCTAATCCAAACTTAAGTTAAGGCTCAAAACTTTTTAGCAATTCCTGAATAGTTTCCTTTCAAAATAAAAAACAAAAAGTTTTTTATTTTGAAATATGATTGGAATTAATAAAATTTGTAGTAAAATTGCAGATTAATTCAAAGCCTTATGCCCGATACTAAAGATACATCCGATCAAACCACGCCGCCGAATGGCGTAAATGGCGAAGCGCACATCATCACGCTGGGCGATATGTACCAAGATTATTTCTTGGATTACGCCAGTTATGTCATTCTCGAACGCGCAGTGCCTGGTATAGTTGATGGTTTAAAACCCGTTCAACGCCGCTTATTGCACGCCATCAATATTATGGATGATGGGCGTTACCACAAAGTTGCGAACGTGATTGGTCAAACCATGCAATACCACCCGCATGGCGACGCATCTATCGGCGATGCGCTCGTTAATTTGGGTCAAAAAGATTTATTGATTGATTGCCAAGGCAACTGGGGTGATGCGCGCACAGGTGATGCGGCTGCGGCTGCGCGTTATATTGAAGCGCGTTTAACCAAATTTGCGCTCGATGTGTTGTATAATCCGCAAACGACAGAGTGGCAACTCACGTATGATGGTAGAAAAAAAGAACCCGTTGCATTACCATCTAAATTCCCGTTGGTCTTAGCGCAAGGCGTTGAAGGTATTGCCGTTGGACTTTCGACAAAAATTCTGCCACACAATTTCATTGAACTGATTAAAGCGAGTCTCGATATTCTGAAAGGTAAACCGATTCAGATTTTTCCCGATTTTTTCACAGGCGGTTTTGTTGATGTAACCAATTACAACGCCGGCAAACGTGGTGGCAAAGTGCGCGTGCGAGCGCGGATGGAAATATCGAAAGATAAAAAAGCGATACTGATAAAAGAGATTCCGTTTGGCATCACTACAGGCGATTTGATTGAAAGCATTTTAAAAGCAGCGGATAAAGGCAAAATTAAAATCAAAAAAGTATCGGATAATACAGCTAAAGACGTTGAAATTTATATCGAGTTACAGCCTGGCGTTTCACCTGATGTTACGATGGATGCGCTCTACGCTTTTTCCGATTGCGAATATTCGATTTCCGTCAATGCGTGTATCATCGTCAATAACAAACCACTTTTCACCGATGTGCACGAAATTTTGAAAGTTTGTACCGAGCAAACCAAAGAACTGTTGCGCCGTGAACTCGAAATTAAAAAACACGACCTTGAAGAAAAATGGCATTTCGCGAGTTTAGAGAAAATATTCATCGAAAAACGTATTTACCATAATATTGAAGAAGCCGAGAGTTGGGAAGAAGTTTTGAAAATTATTCCGACTGAACTCTATAAATATGTTCGCCAGCCAGAAGATAAAATTATTGCAAACGATATGCGTTTGGTGCTTAATCGGGCAATTAGCGAAGAAGATATTACGCGTTTGACAGAAATTAGAATCAAGCGAATCTCAAAATACAACACCTTTGAAGCAGACGATTTAGTTAAAAAATTGCTTGAAGACATTTCTCAAACGAAAAATCACCTCGAAAACCTGATTGCATTTGCTATTTCTTTTTATGAAGATTTACTCAAACGCTATGGCAAAGGTCGGGAGCGCAAAACAGAAATCAAAGTTTTCGATACCATTCAAGCCACAGAAGTTGTAGCCAACAACGCCAAACTTTACATCAATAAAAAAGAAGGTTTCATCGGAACGGGTTTAAAGAAAGATGAATTTGTTCAAGATTGTAGCGATATCGACGATGTCATTGTTTTTCGGCGAGATGGAAAATATCAAGTAGTTAAAGTCGCTGATAAAGTTTTTGTTGGGAAAGAAATTATTCACGGCGCCGTTTGGCAAAAAGCAGACGAGCGCACTACCTATAATGCCATTTATTTGGATGGTAAAACAGGTATAACCTATGCGAAGCGTTTCAATGTGCCTGCTGTAACGCGCCAAACAGAATACGATATCACACAAGGCTCGCCGAATTCTAAGTTGTTGTATTTTGCTGCGCGCGCTAATGGGGAATCGGAAGTAGTGAATTTGCAACTCACACCACAATGCACTGCCAAAATTAAAATGTTCGATTTTGATTTTGGTGAACTCGCCATTAAAGGGCGTTCATCGCAAGGAAATATAGTTACTAAATATCCTGTTCGTCAAATAAAAGCGCGCGAAGTAGGCATGTCGTCGCTCGGTGCAAAAAAATGGTATTTCGATGACATTGTTGGCAGATTGAACGATAACGAGCGGGGCAAATATCTCGGCACTTTCGATACAGGCGAAACGGTTTTGGTAATTTATAAAGATGCAACCTACGAACTCAGCGAATTAGACACATCACGTCATTTCGACAATAATAATATTCTTCTGCTCGAAAAATTCACACCCGAAACTGTTATTACAGCTGTTTATTTTGAAGGCAATAAAGAAGTAACGCTCGTAAAACGCTTTAAAGTTGAGACGACAAAAACAAACGAGAAATTTTTATTTATTACCGAACATAAAAAATCGAGCTTGATGTATGTCACTACTCTACTACGACCTTTTATTACTTACACTATTAAAATGGGAGCGAAAAAAATGTTGGGCGGCGAAATAGAATTAGCCAAACTGATTGATATAAAAGGTTGGAAAGCCCTGGGCAATAAAGTGAGCGACCAAAAATTGATTGAGGTTAAAGAGATTATTAAACCCGAAGAAGTGAGTACTGATACAGAATCTGTAAAAGAAGAAACCAAACCAGCACCGGAAACTAAATTCAAAGCGGGTGAGACGATAGAGTTTGATTTTTGATTGCTTTTCAACACAAAAGTCTTACCACAAAAGATACAAAAGTTATAATTTTCTATTGTGTCTTTTGTGAAAAAACCTATTGTGGACTTTGTGGTGAAAACTAAAAACACATTCATCGGAATCTGTGTTCATTTTGTCGAAATAAATAGATGCCCACAACCAAAAGTATCGTAACTTTATAAGAAAATTCATTATGCTATTCATCTTTCTTGGAATAATCGCTTATTTAGCGTCATATTTTTTACCAACAAATCCCAATTTGGGTGCTACTCGATTCGCGCCAACAGTACGTGGACTCGGCATTGGCTTATTGGTACTCGGTTTTTTTTCAGCTTGTGTTCGACAAATTGACGCGGGCGAAGTTGGTGTTCAGAAACTTTTTGGAGATGTTAAAGATGGTTATTTAGAATCTGGCTTACACGTCGTCAATCCATTGGTAGAATTGGTTAAGCTCAACACACGTACGCAAAACTATACGATGTCAGCTCTGACAAATGAAGGCAAAGTTAAAGGCGACGATGCTATTCGCGTACTCAGTACGGATGGTTTGGAACTTATTATTGACTTAACGGTATTGTATCACTTGAACAAATCGGCAACACCCAAAATTGTACGCGAAATAGGACCCAATGTTGAAGAAGTGATTGTTCGACCGATTGCAAGAACAAAAATTCGCGATAACGCTGTCAACTTTACGGCAATCGAATTGTATTCGACGCATAGAAACGAATTTCAGGCGCGCATCTATCACGATATAGATTCGCTTTTTTCAGCGCGCGGCATTCAACTCGAACAAATTTTAGTGCGCAATATCACATTACCTGAATCTGTCAAATTAGCGATAGAATCGAAAATTAACGCCGAACAAGACGCACAAAAAATGCAATATGTTTTGCAAAAAGAAAAACAAGAAGCAGATCGCAAACGCGTTGAAGCGCAAGGTATTGCTGATTACCAAAAAATTCTTTCAACGGGTTTGAGCGATAAATTGCTTCAATACGAATCTATTAAAGCACAAAAAGAAGTGGCACTTTCGCCTAATAGCAAAGTGATAATTATGAATGGCAAAACATCACCGCAGATGTTGCTTTCTAATTAAAATACTTAGAAGCTGCTTGAGTAATCTACTTAACCATGGGTTTTATTCCTTTAAGCGAAAACCTTGCAACCTTTAAAAAGGGCAATTGTCTATCAAGCATTGCCCTTTTTAAACCTATCCTAAAAGGTTGCGTTATAGTTTTAAGTCAGATCATAAAATTAAAGTATGAAAATTAAGGCATTACCCTTCTTTTTTGCGTTGGCGTTCGCAATTCAAACCTCAGCACAAAATTTATTTATTCCACGCGATGTTCAAGCGGCTTACAAAAATGGTACGCGCAGTAAAGATGGAAAACCTGGCAAAAATTATTTTCAAAATTTTGGTCGCTACGATATTTCAATAAAAGTTAGTCCACCGAATAGGAATATTCAAGGTTCAGAAAAAATTGTTTATTACAACAACAGTCAAGATACATTGAGGAATCCGGGTTTAAAACTCATCATGAATCAGCATGCAGTGGGTGCAACCAGAGGTAATGCGAGCGACCCCAAAGAACTAACTTCGGGGTTGCATATTACAGGATACAAAGAAAATGGTGTAGCAAAACCTTGGGATGATGGCGGACCAATAACTTATCAATCATTTAAATTCACAAAACCACTTGTTCCGCACGATTCTGTGACGCTCAACTTTGAATGGAATTACGATTTATCTTTCGAAAGAGCACGCGATGGTGTTATAGATTCAACAACATTTTTTATCGCTTATTTTTATCCGCGCATTGCTGTTTTCGACGATGTAAATCATTGGGATAATATGCCGTTTAATGGCTCACAAGAATTTTATAACGACTTTAACGATTATACACTCAACGTTTCTGTTCCGAAAAACTATATCGTTTGGTCAACAGGAACACTGACAAATGCTTCAGATGTTTTGCAAACGTCTGTTGCTGAAAAATTAAAAACCTCTTTTTCGAGTGATTCCATTATTCGCATTACAACACTACAGGATGTTTCAAATAAAGTCGTTACGCTTCAAAACGAAATAAACACATGGCGTTGGGAAGCAACAAACGTGAGCGATATGGCGCTTGGCGTGAGTAATTCTTATTTATGGGATGCAGGAAGCGTTATCGTCGATACTATCACCAAACGCAGAGCGAGTGTGCAAGCAGCGTATGCTTACACATCGAAAGATTTTGAAAAAATGGTGGAATACGGCAAACATTCATTGGCGTGGTTTTCTACAAAATGGCCTGGGGTTTCATATCCTTATCCAAAAACAACGGTGTTTCAAGGTTTTGCCGATATGGAATACCCGATGATGGTGAACGACAACACCGAAGAAGAACCCGTTTTTGCGCGCTTTGTAGCTGAACACGAGATTGCACACTCGTGGTTTCCGTTCTATATGGGAATTAACGAACATCGTTACGGATTTATGGATGAAGGCTGGACGACTGCCAACGAATATCTTATTGGTTTGGAAGATTTAGGTGAAGAAACTGCTACCCGATTTTTTCAGCAATTTCGCGTGGCGCGTTGGACATTAAATAATTCAGAAGAACACCAAGTGCCGATTATTACGCCAGGTAATATGTTGAGTGGACAAGGCTTGGGCGATAATGAATATGGCAAACCTGCATTGGCATATTTAGCTGTTAAAGATTTGCTCGGCGACGCGCTGTTCAGAAAATGTTTGCACACTTTTATCGATAGATGGCACGAAAAACACCCGCTTCCTTGGGATATGTTTTACAGTTTTAACGATGCAGCTGGAAAAAACCTTGATTGGTTTTGGAATAATTGGTTTTTTAGTCGTAATTATCTGGATCTCGGCATCAATAAAGTTGAAACAACTAAAGGTGGTTATAATGTAACGATTGATAATATCGGCGGATTTGCATCGCCAACCAATTTTTTGATTCAATACGAAGATGGCACATCCGAAAAAATACACCAAACCCCTGCAATTTGGGAAAAAAATCAGGTGCAAACGGTTGTGAAAGTAACGACGAAGAAAAAAATTAAATCACTTACGCTTGAAGGTGGTATTTATATGGATGCAGATACGTCGAATAATTCTTGGAATTCAAAAAAGTAAGTCATGACATATTTCTTCAAAACTAATTTATTTGTTGCAGCGAGTTTCTTTGTCAATCTATTTATTTCAGTAAATTCCTTTGCTCAAAGTCCCTATATTATTTTAAAAAGAGAGGACGGGAAGATTGATTCAATAATGTATGACTCAATTGTTCATACTGATATTCGCACGACAGTTTATTATTACCACAGAAAAAAAATCCAAAGCAATCAAAATGACTCAATCACTGAATTTCAAAAGTATAATGAGCAAAAACCAATTTTTCCTGGTGGTGAGATTGAAATGTTCAAATTTATAGCTAAAAATTTAGTTTATCCTTCGATTGCTCGAGAAAACGGAGTTCAGGGAACAGTTTACGTAGGGGTTGTCATTAATTTAGATGGGTCTCTTACCGATGTTACTGTAAAGGGAGGAGTAGGAGCGGGTTGCTCAGAAGAAGCTGTGAGGGTAATACAAAGTATGCCAAAATGGATACCAGGTACTCAGAATGGAAAAATAGTCAGAGTCGCTTACACAATACCTATAAAATTTAAACTTGATAAATAGGTTTCAAATATTTTTTCTTTCGAATCGTTACATTGAAATGCAGCAGTTGATTCACTTCAATTAGCTCAACTTTTCAAGTTTATATCTCCCATTTATTCACACTTAACCCAAACAGCGCAAAGTCGTATTTCACTGGATCACCCCCATCGAATTGCCGCAAATTTTCTGTCAGTTCTAAAACAGATTTCCAATTGCGTTGCGGTGTAGTGAGTAGACCTAATTCGCGAGCAGTGCGTTCAACGTGAACATCAAGCGGAATGAGCAGTTGGTGCGAGCCAATATTTTTCCATAGTCCAAAGTCAACACCGCGTTTTGAATCGCGCACCATCCAACGCAAAAACATATTCAAACGTTTGCACGTGCTTTTTGGTGGTGTTGATACGTGTTTGCGTGTGCGGTGAGGCGCAAAATCTGAATCAAAAAAAGTTTTATGGAAATTTAGAAGTGCATTTTCAGTATGTGTATCATCACTTTTCATGCCCGAAGTAAAAGCTTCTTCTAAAGAATGATGGGTTTTATAATAGTTCTGAAAGAATTCTAAAAAATAAAGCGCATCGGTTGCTTGAAACGTGCGGTGCACAAAGCGCTCAAATCGCGCGCGGTCTTGTTCGGTGTGCTGCGTTATAAATTCGTAGGGTGCATTATCCATCAGGTTAAAAAGCTTTCGCGCATTATTGATAATTGTTTTGCGTTGCCCCCATGACAACATACTTGTCCAAAAAGCTGTGATTTCAATATCTTGCAACAAGCTGTATTCGTGCGGAATTAGAATTGGATCGTTCTCAATAAACTCAAGGCTTTCGTATTTTGCCACGTATTCGTCTAAAATTTCTCGTATTTCATTTTTTTCGATGGACTTGTGCCCGTCGCTGACATAGGTCGCGCTTTCAGCGCTTTTGTTATCCATTAACCAATCTATTATGTTCATCGCAAAAAATAACTTTGGGTTTGTGGAGTTCGGCTTCTTCGGGCTTAAACCAAGCGAATGTCATAATAATTACCATATCATCGGGTTGAACCAAGCGTGCTGCAGCGCCATTCAAACAAATAATTCCCGACGTGCGTTCGCCGCGTATAGCGTAGGTTTCAAATCTATCACCTGTATTGATATTAACGACTAAAACTTTTTCGTTGGGCAAAATACCCGCCGCTTCCATTAGAGCCGTGTCAATAGTAACACTACCAACATAATTTAAATTCGCCTCGGTAACACGAACGCGATGAATTTTTGCTTTTAAAAGTTCTACAAACATAGTTGTTAGTCGTTAGTTGTTAGTTGTTAGTTGTTAGTTGATTGTTGTTAGTTTTAGAGCGTTCGCAAACTAACAACAATCAACTAACAACTATCAACTGATTTCGTATTTGCTGCGCAAAAACGGGTATAAAAGTACGGCGAATACAATTATTCCACCACCATAATAAAAAGAAGTGGGTAATTGTTTATTTTCTTTCAATAAAATCACAGCCAATGCAATGCCATATAAAGGCTCTAAATTAACAGTGAGCGATGTTGCAAAGGCAGAAAGCTGCCTCAATGACCTCACACCGAGCCAATAAGCAATATTTGTACATAAAACTGAGAGTAGCACCAGACACACCCAATCGCTTACAGATTGTGGCATAAACGTTGCCGATGTATCAAACATAAAATAAAAAGGCATTAATAAACTAAGCATGATTAATCCACCACCGAGTTCTAAAAAAGTAATCGTCATGGCATCAGCTTGAGAAACGAGCTCTTTATTGAGTATGGAAAAGAAAACGACTAAAACTGCTGAAATTAGCCCAATGATTATGCCTAAATTCATGGATGAAGGCAATGTGCCAGCAATAAAAATCATAGCAGGAATGATTATTATTCCGAGTGATAGTTCATACAATTTAATTTTTTTACCTGTCATTAATGGTTCAGCAATAGATGACATGAATGAGGTTGTTGATAAACAAATGAGTGCTACCGAAGCGTTGGCAAGTTTAATTGCACCGTAAAAAAGCAACCAATGCGCTGTTACTATACAACCGACAAAAAAATATTTTTTAATTAAATCACGAGGTAGTGCGCTAATAGTTTTTCTTAAATTCACGATGGAGGCAATAACACCACATGTAATGGCTAATCTCCACCACACTAAAATAAAAGCCACTAATTGTATTTTCTGACCGAGAATAGCTGTAAATCCCCACAACAAAACGGCGCAGTGAAGCTCTAAAAAAGCACGTTGTTTAGGGGACATGTTTAAAATTTAGGCAAATTTACTGCTTAGAGTCTTTATTTTTAGACGATTCTAAAAATTCATCTGTAAAATGTGCTTTATGTTTGGGTTGTGAGAACTTTGTGTGGTTATATTTTGCCGAATTTCCTTTTGGGATGGAGAGCGAATTCCAATTTGAATCGCACATCATTTTACCAATAAATACAATTTGCCCAATATGATAAGGATAATGCGCTAATTGTCTATTTATGGCTTCTAAAACTGTATGTCCTTGATTACGAATGAAAACCTCTTTTTGCAAATCACGATCCGTTAAAGTATCGAGTGTTTCTAAAAAACAGCGCCAACCTTCCTGCCATACTATTAATAATTCAGCGCGTGAAGTGATATCATTTTCAAATTCCGCGTCTCGATCGCGCCAAGTTTTTTCTCCATCCGAGTTGAAAATATCTGTCCAACGCGAAAGCATATTACCCGAAAGATGTTTTACAATGTTTGCAACGCTATTACTTTCAGCATTGTATTGCCAAAATAATTGCTCTTCGCTGAGTTGCTCGAATGTTTTTTCTGCGAGCATTTTATAATAAGCGAATTGTTTTTTTACGCTTTCTAAATAGCCAGTGTTTGCATCCATAGCTTTTTATTTTTTCACAAAACGCTTATGCCAACTCTGTGCAATAGGTTTCAACCAATTTGTTTTTAAATCGCCCACAGTGTTCGTGAGATTATCGAAAACCAAAGTCTCGGCAGTTACACTTTCGTTTTGAGAAAGCGATTGCACGGGCTGCATTTCGATATTGTGTTGCGGCGTAATAAAAGCCGTCGCCATGCGGTCGTATAAATTAATGTCGTAAGCTTTTTCGATTTCTTTTAAAAGATTTATAGACGTATCAATTGAACAACCGCTCGCAGCTTGTGCCATTTCATCGATGGCAAAAACAATAAAACGATTCAAAATTATTTCGGCTGCTGATACCATGGCACTGCCGTGTGCTGCCCAATTATCTGCAAATTCAGCCAAAATGGGATTTAATTGCTGTACTTCATGCGCTGTAAAAACGCGACTGCTTTGATACACCCAAACACGCGCATGATCGGGAAGCTCAGAAATACTCGAACTATTAACGGCATCGCGAACGTTTTGAAGCCAGATGATATCGGTGGTTTGCATAATTATAAATTATTAAACCTCGTAAGTTTTAAAAACTTACGAGGTTTGTTACTTATTATCTATTCCTTATTACTTAAACAAATTATCGTAATCGTTGCGCAATTCCGTTGAAGTTGGTGCGATGTTCGTGTTCGAAAGTGGAGCAAGTGTCATTTTTTCTTCAATTTTCCCCCCCGATAAAATAAGGGTTGAGTTCTTCTCCCACTCTTCCAGCATCTTCATGCCTTCTTCTTCGAACACGCCGTTTTGTAAATCAATCGACTTCATCAAATTCGAAGACATATCCATGAAGCGCTCCATTTCGCCGACTTTAGTAGCGACGTCGTTATTAATATTATCCATCGCCATATCGAACATAGCGCGTTTATCCGGATCGCCGCTTAAAACACTCATCGCGGAGCGCATAGCACTATGACTTGTTCTGATAATTTGACTTTCTTGTTCTTTAATCTTCACTTGATCTTTGGTGTCTTCCATCAAAATCTGTGAATTTTCGTACATTTTATTGAGAACGCGCTCTAAAATCTCAATTTTACGCGACAGCACACTGTATTTTTCGTTGCTATCTTGCATACGAGCTGCTTTGCGCGTAAACAAAACCACTTGCGAATCTTGTCCCGTTTTTTTAGCTTGATCCGCTAATTTCATATTCGAATCAATTTCTTTAGTATTCGAATCCATTAACTGTTCGAGTTGGCGTTTTTGTCCTTTCAAAATGCCAATCTGCCGACTCATTTTAGCCAGATTTTCTTGCAAACTTTCTACATAGCTTTTTAAAATTCCAATGGGGTCGATTTGAACAAACATGCCTGTAATTGAGCGCATAATGCTTTTGTACATAAATCCAACGATGTTGCGCACTTTTGGGTCGAGAATCATATAAATAAGCGCAGCCAAGCCAACGAGCAATAACCCTAAGTAAAGGGTGTTCTCAGCCAATTTAATCAGCGTTGGTAAGGCACGATACAATAAATAAGCACCACCGCCGAGAATGCCGAGCATAAAAATTCTACCTGTAGTGCCTTCGGGTCTTTGCCAAAAGCTTTTCGGTTTAATATCCATTGAAGGTGTTGAAACTGGAGTGATATTAGCCATAGAACTTGGTTTTTTCTTTTTAAGAAATTCTAATTAATTTTAAATAAATTTTTAAATTGAATACAGTGCAAAAGGCTGAAAAAAATCTTTCGAGTTTCTATTTCAACTCTATTTACATTACAAAAGTAAGGAAACTTCTACCGAAAAAAAAATGAAAATTAACGTGTTTCGACAAACGTGCATTTTATAAGCTTCAACAGGCTGAAAAATTGGATGAACAATTTTTCAATGAAGAATTAAAAATTAAAAATTAAGGAGTTTTGAGCCTATTACTATGCTGCCGCTAATTCTTAATTCTTAATGACTATCAACACACTGTTCAAACATTAATATTGATTTAATGTAGCTAAAATTATAAAATTTGATAAAAAACATTAAATTTGTTGACGTATTTGCATTTGAACTATTTTGTTAAATTTATTGTTTTTTAAAAGAAATAAGACATGGAGAAAATGTGGCGACGATTAAACGGCCAAAAAATTGAATTACCAATTAAAGCGGCCGTAGAACAAACAATTATTAGAGAACACGAACTCGGAAACAAACTCAAAGTTTGTATCGGCACCGACTCTCAGGTGCGCGGCGAGGAAATCCATTTTGCATCGGTTATCGTTTTTTTGCGCGAACGCAAAGGCGGTTTTATGTTCATTCAACCCGATATGTCAACCAAACCAATGTCATTGCGCGAACGCATGATTACGGAAGTGGGTAAGTCGGTGGAAATTGCATACGGTTTGTGCGATTTACTCGACAAATACGACGTAGAGCTTGAAGTACATGCCGATATTAATACTGACCCTTATTTCCAATCGAATGTGGCTTTGAAAGAAGCAATGGGTTATATTATGGGAATGGGGTTTACATTCAAAGCCAAACCCGATGCGTTTGCATCGTCGAATTGTGCAGATAAGGTAGTATAATAGGGAATAAGGAATAAGTGATAGGGAATAATTTCCTCTCTTCATTATTCCCTATTCTCTATAAATTATTCCCTAAATTTGTTTTCCTTTCATTGCAACAGCAATATTCACATCAAGCGCTCGATGCGCGAGCGGTTCGGTGTATTGATTTAGCGTCTCTATTGCTGCCAAAATCGCATCTTTATCATCGCCTTGAGTAGAAGTTTTAAGCGCTTTACTGAGTCTCTTAGTTTTATTTTTTTCGTAGGAACTTAGAATATGAGTGTTCTGAATCAAAAACTTTTCAGCTGCTAAAACAATATTATTCGCTTCGTTTCGCGCTTCTAAAAGCGCACGCGTTTGCATATCCGTTTGCGCATTTTGCATCGAATCAATCAACATCAACGCCATTTCTTCTTCACTTAAACTATACGCTGCGCGAATCGTAATTTCTTGAACCGTACCCGAACGCAATTCAGAGGCTTTAACCTGTAAAATTCCGTCGGCATCGAGATAAAACTGAATATCAATTTTCGGCAAACCTGCGGGCATGGGCGGAATATTGCGCAAAATAAATTCACTTAATTTGCGATTGTGGGCAACCAAATCGCGCTCACCTTGATAAACGGCAATTTTCAAATTTTTCTGCCCATCAATGCTCGTCGTATATTGTCTGCCGGCTTTAATCGGTATTTTTGAGTTTCTCGGAATAATTGTATCCATCAATCCCCCCACAGTTTCGATTCCCATCGAAAGAGGCGTAACATCAATGAGGAGTGTGTCGCGTTTGTTGCCTGCTAAAATATCTGCTTGAACTGCTGCGCCGAGCGCTACGACTTCATCGGGATTGAGGCTATCGAATATTTTACCTTTAAAAAAATCACTCACCATTTGTTTGACTAATGGCACACGCGTTGAACCACCTACCATTACAACCTTTTCAATATCAGAAACAGAAAGTTTTGCATCAGCAAGTGCTTTAAAGCAACTTTGGATCGTTTTTTCTACCAATGGGCGAATCAATTCTTCAAACTCTGCGCGTGTTATGCTTAATTCGATGTCCCTGTAAAGTGTATTAAAACTTTCATGGTTTGAGAGATGTTTTTTAGCATGCTCTGCTTCGAGGCGTAATTGTTGCATTAATTCAGGCTGCGGATGATTTTTTGAATCGACATGCGCGTAAATTTTTGAAAGCCAAAAATCTATAATTTTTCTATCAAAATCGTCTCCACCCAAAAAAGTATCGCCATTGGTTGAAAGCACTTCAAAAATGCCTTCACTGATTTGCAAAATGGAGACATCAAACGTGCCGCCACCCAAATCGTAAACCGCAATCACTTCATTCGTTTGTTCTTCTGCCGAACCAATACCATACGCCAATGCAGCAGCAGTAGGTTCGTTTAGAATGCGTAAGACTTCCAAACCTGCCAATTTACCTGCATCACGCGTGGCTTGTCGCTGTGCATCGTTAAAATAAGCGGGAACTGTAATCACAACTTTCGAAACTTCTGCGCCGAGTTCTTTTTCGATCCGCGCTTTTAATTCTTTTAAAATCAATGCTGAAAGCTCAATCGGCGAGTAAAACGTATCACCCACACGCACTTTCACGAGTGCGTTTTCATCTGCGTTTTCAATAACTTTATACGCTAAATAATTTTCGTAGGCTTTTACATCGTTGTACGATTTACCCATCAATCTCTTGGCTGAATAAATTGTCCGTTCGGGTTCTGTTTCAAAAAACTTTTTGGCAACATCACCTACTACAATCTCTCCATTTTTAGCAAAATGAACAACCGAAGGCAAAAGGGTATTTTTACCCAATGCATCAGCAACACAAACGGGTGCGCCGTTTTTGATATAAGCCACTAAAGAATTGGTTGTACCCAAGTCGATGCCGACAACCAAAGGTTTTGTAGTATCGACATTACCTGTACTTAAATTTATAGAAATAATTGACATGCAGAGCGAGTGATTTAAACTTAAACAATCTTACTGATTCAAAGTTTAAGACGCAAAAGTAGGGATTTATAAAAGAATTAGTATTTTTTGAGTGAAGTGTTTTAAATTTGTATAGTTTTAGAAATTATTTTGCTCAATATGGACTATATAGAAATAAAAGGCTATAAATCAATTAAGGATGCACGCGTTGAGCTACAGCCTATTAATATTCTTATTGGTGCAAATGGCAGTGGCAAAACAAATTTTCTCTCTTTTTTCGAATTTTTAAATGCCATGTATGAAACAAGGCTTGATGAATATATAGCACGAAAAGGTTCATTTGAAAAAATGCTTCACAAAGGAAGCAAAGTGACACAAGCCATTAATTTAAAGCTAGGTTTTGGTGATAATGCTTATGAAGTTGAAATTAAAAGAGGGGATTCAAATTTTTATTTTATTAATTCTGAAACTACATATTTTAGAAATGAGGTCATTCTTGGGAAAGATAATAATCAGTATTTAGGCAAAGAAACCAAACTAAGATTTAATCCAGAATATAAAGTTGAAGATATAAAGCAATATTTAAGTTCAGTGAGGAAATATCACTTTCAGGATACTGGACCGACTTCTCCCTTCGGGATTGAATCTAATATTAGAAACGATGTGTATTCTCTTTATGAAAATGGCAAAAATATCGCAGCTTTTTTATTTATGTTACGTGAAAGAAATCCTAAAACATTCAGAAGAATCGTACAGATTGTCCAAAGTGTTGCACCATATTTCTTCGAATTTTATTTACACCCTAACGGAGTTGACTCCATTGCGTTACAATGGAGAGATAAATTGAGTTCAACTATCTATGGAGTTAATGACCTGTCAGATGGAACTTTGCGTTTTATTGCCCTGACAGTTTTATTTATGCAACCCGATTTACCTTCCGCAATTATTATTGATGAACCAGAACTAGGTTTACATCCGTTTGCCATTGCAAAATTAGCAGGCATGATTCAATCAGCCGCTTCGAGAGATTGCCAAATTATAGTAGCTACACAATCAGCAGATCTCATAAGTCACTTTAAGCCCGAAGATGTTATTACAGTTGATCAAATAAATGGTGAAACCCAATTTAAAAGACTTGAATCAAATGAATTAGCGATTTGGTTAGACAACCATACCATTGACGATTTATGGAAAAGGAGTATTATTGAAACTGGTCAACCCAACTAAAAATGAAGCTCATTATAATTATATGCGAGGGTGAAACCGAGCAAGAATTTTGTAAAATTCTATTATATCCCCATTTCTCCAACAAAGGTATAATTTTAAAAAGGAAACTCATTGGGAAATCAAATGGTGGAATAGTGCATTGGAATAGTTTAAAAAACGAAATTGAAACATATCTGAAACAAAATAAAGATGCTTATGTCACAACATTAATTGATTATTATGGAATACAATCGAAACATAATTTTCCTAATTGGAAGGATAAAATAAAATTGGTTGATAAAAATAAAAAGATGGATTTCATCGAATTTTCAATGAAGAATGATATATCTGAAGATTTGAACCACCGTTTTATTCCTTACGTTCAATTGCACGAGTTTGAGGGCTTATTATTCAATAATATTTTATCTTTCAAAAATCAGATAAATGCTAATGAATTTAAAAATTTGGGAGAACTTGAAAAAATTATTGAAGATTATCCAAATCCAGAATTAATTAACGATAACCCAAATACTGCTCCTTCAAAACGATTATTGAAACTTATAAACGGTTATAAGAAAACTGTTTTAGGACCACTTATAGCGGAAGAGATAGGCTTAGATAATATTCGTGCCAAAGCGCCTCGCTTTAATAACTGGATTTCAACGCTTGAAAATATTTAAATCACAAATTTCTATCTCGGTACCTCTATTGTCTCGATTATATTTTTCAAAATTTCTTGAATCGTAATGCCATCCATTTCTGCTTCGGGTGTGAGTATGACGCGGTGATTTAACACAGGTTGCAAAACGGTTTGAACATCGTCGGGCGTAACAAAGTTTCTATCCCGTAGCGCAGCAACAACCTTTGCACCTTTTAGAATATTGAGCGATGCGCGCGGAGAAGCGCCGAGCATAATGTCGGCATTGCGGCGCGTAGCTTCAACAATACTGGCAATATATTTAATAATATCATCGTGAATAGCCACTGTTTGCACTTCTGCGCGCGCTTTTTCAATATCGACCAGCGTAAAAATAGACTGCACATTCGATATTTGATGCTGTTTGAAATCGTCTTTAAAGCGCGTTAAAATGGCTTGCTCTTCGCTTAAACTCGGATAGGGCATCACAATTTTAAACATAAATCTATCGAGTTGCGCCTCGGGCAAACGATATGTGCCTTCTTGCTCAATTGGATTTTGAGTAGCTATGACAAAAAATGGCGGCTGCATTTTATGCGTTGTGCCTTCAACCGTGATTTGTCGCTCTTCCATCACTTCAAACAAAGCAGATTGCGTTTTGGCGGGCGCACGATTTATTTCATCAATCAAGACAACAGATTTAAAAATCGGTCCTTTATTAAACGAAAACGTCGCGTTTTGAACATTATACACCATAGTACCCAAAATATCGCTCGGCATTAAATCGGGTGTAAATTGTAGGCGCGCAAAAGGCAAATCGAGAGATTGCGCCAATAGTTTTGCCGTTAAAGTTTTAGCAATGCCTGGAACGCCTTCTAATAGTACATGTCCATCGCACAAAAGGGCAATGACTAAAAATTGAATCGCGTTTTCTTGACCCACAATTATTTTTTGTAGCTCTTGCGCAATAGCATTTTTGAAATCAGCAACAGCCGTAAATTCTGGCGCGTGCGCTATGCTGTTCGCATCATGATTGTTTTCGGAAGAAGGAAAAGCTGAATCCATATTTTTAAAAAATGAAAGAATGAAAAATGAAGGAATGAAAGAATTCTTTCATAGTTGCAATGTATAACGGTAAATAACCTGTTTCGGTGCAAAAAGTTTAAACTGAAAAACTGAAAGTCGTGCAATTTCGGTAAAGGTATTACATTCAATTTTGAGTTTTAAGTTTTTTATTACACATCTTTCCAAAAATAATTCCCACCAAGCTGTCTAATATCTACACAATTATATTCAACAAGATTACATTTGTTGAATATTTATTTAAAACTTACGACTATGCTCGGGCTTTTATCCACCAAAAGACTTATTATTAAATTTTTTTGTGCAGCTTTATTTTTGTTTTCCCCCATTTATATTCAAGCACAAACCGACGGTTTTCCATATTCTCAATTAATCACAACCCAAAACACACATGGTTTCTTAGAAGTTCTGACGAGTGATTCGCTGGAAGGACGCGAAACAGGTAAAGTGGGCAATGAACGAACGGCTAATTTTATTGCTGCCCACATGCAAAATGTAAAAGCTACATCTATTGGCGATTCAGGTTCGTATTTTCAACGCATTGTTTTTACAAACGATTCTTGGAATAAACTTACTGCTTCATTGAATGATAAACCGCTGCGCAATATGGTCGATTTTTTTGCTTATACGCAGGCAAATCCAGAAGAAGAAAATACAATTAACACTGATTCGGTTTTGTTTTTAGGTTATGGCATAGAAACGCCAAAATTTAATGATTATCGCGGCAATAATTTGAAAGATAAAGTTGTTTTAATTTTAACGGGCGAGCCGTTTTCGAAAGATTCTATCAATCAGACTACGGGTAAAAAAGGCGCCACTGTTTGGTCGAAAGATAAGACCATGAAAATTCGTATCGCTTATGCACATGGTGCGCGGGGAGTTATATTTTTAAATAAAAATTTTGCTAGAGATGCGCGAACAGATAAGAGTTTATACTATAACTCATCTATGGACGATGTGCCACCGACGCAATTTCTGATTCCTAATATTTATTTATCGCCTTCGGCGACAGATTCTGTGCTTAAAAGATTTTCAAAAAGAATAGAAAGCTACTCTAAACAAGCTGCAAGAGGTAAGATTGAATCGAAGTTTGAATTGCCATTGAAAATAAATTTCACTACTTCGCGCTTACTGACGCAATTAATTAGTCGCAACGTTCTCGGGTTTTTTGAAGGTTCTGACCCCCTTTTGAAAAAAGAAATTGTTATCGTATCGTGTCATTTAGATCATCTGGGTAAACGTGGCACTACCATTTATCACGGGGCGGATGATAATGGTTCGGGTTCATCGGGTTTAATGGCGATGTGCGAAGCGTTTAGTGCTGCCGAAAGAGAACATAAAATGCCGAAACGCAGTATTCTGTGCTTATTTATGACGGGTGAAGAAAAAGGTTTGCTCGGTTCAAAATATTACGTCAATCATCCGAAAATACCGATTGAAAAAACGGTGGCTGATATTAATATCGACATGATTGGTAGAATTGACCCGCAGCACAAAGATACTGCCGATTATGTGTATGTTATTGGCGCTGATAAATTGAGCGATGACATGGAGCGCATTCATAAAGAAGTGAACGCACGCTACACTAAACTGAAACTCGATTATACTTACAACGATGAAAACGACCCGAACCGTTATTATTACCGCAGTGACCACTACAATTTTGCCGAGCGTGGTATCCCCGTCATGTTTTTATTTAATGGCACACATGCTGACTATCATCAGCCGACTGATACTATTGATAAAATTAATTTCGACGCTTTAGTTAAACGTGCGCAATTTGCTTTTTTAACGGCGTGGGAAATTGCAGATAGAAAAGAGCGACTTAAAGTGAGGCCAAAATAAAAACTGCCCCCTACAAGTAGGGGGCAGTCTATTCATGGGATTACTAAACTATACTAAACTCAGAATTATGAAAAACTAAAACAAACACATTTATTTTATAAAGCCAATAGCTTTTGTCGAATACCATCAAGCGTTATTAGTCCAGGTTGGGGTTTTACAGTATTATCACCAATAGTAATAGGCGTTGCGCTGAAATAATATCTATCCGTATTTTTTACAGTCAATAAACTAATAGTCACTACTATACCTAGTTTACCCGTTGGCAAGCCTTTATAGCTACCTGGAATAACAAAAGCTCTTTTACTCGGATCGCCAACCAAACGCACTACACTGAGCGCATCGGTAAAAGCGACAAACACAGATGTGTTTTGATTCGAAAAGCTATCGGGCAATGCAACGGCTAATTTTTTTGAAAGGGGCGTATTGTCAGCATAAAAACGATCGCAATTAACCCACGTAAAACGCGTAATCAACAATTGATAAGTTGTATAATCAAAGGCTTTTAATCGAACCGAATCCATATTGCTTCCGCCGCCTCTGTTATCGTCAATGAGTTTCCAATCGAAATTAAGGCGCGTATTTATATCATTATCACCTTCAAAGTATTTCATATCGGTATAGACAACAGGCATTTTATAACGCACTTTTACATAACTTCCTGTTTGCAAAAATACAGGTTTGCCATTTTGAGTGACTTGTAAAAACACCACACCACCCGATTGTAATAAAGCACCTTCTGAAACCGTTGGAACATTATAAGTGATAAGCTCGCCACGCGTTTTTAAAACTAAAATGAAAACACGTAACTGACCTTTACAAGCACCGTTTTTATTTCCGTCAGGGCTGTTAGTACAAACATTGGCAGGAATTTCAACAATTGTGCCGTCAGGGAAGGTAATCGTTTTTCCTTTTTCAGCCGTCAATGTATCAGTAAATGGTGCAATATTAGGAATAGCATTTTGACATTTTTCAACAGAAAGTGGTTTGGTTGTATCTAATGGTCCGAGTTTACTTTCTTCAACAAATGCGGTATCAACAGGTTTGTAAACAGTATTCTCTGTTCTTGTGCCTGTTGGAATAAACTCGTTTGAATCTTTTTGACAAGCATTTAAACTAACACACAGTGCAATAACTGCGATTATTTGAAGGAGTCCGAAATATTTTTTAAATGTTGATGTAGTTAACATGTCGATAATTTTAACACGATAGTCTATATATTTTAAAAATTTGGGATAAAAACAGACTTTGAATTTTAACTTCTATTTAACTCTATAGAGGCAAAATGGGTTAAAAACGCTGCTTCGAACTTTAAAAAATTAAAATTGATAGCGCCATGCTGCATTAATACCATAAGTACTATATTTCTGTGTTAAGACGTAATCAGTTGTTGTAACAGGTGATACTTTATAATTACCATAAGCACTCAAAACGAGTTGTGTGTTGGCACTCAACGCACGACTTACACCCACAGATAAACCACCTGACCAACCGTAAGTTTTCTTAAAATAATTATTTGAAACATCCGTGTTATCAACTAATGCACCTTCTGGATTATAAACAGATTGCTTTGTTGTTGTAGCAAAATTAAAACCGGCAGAAGCCGTTAAATCGAGTGCCCAATATCTGTTTAAAACCATTGTATAACCCAACCTGATCGGGATTTCAAAACTCGTAACTGTATTAAAACGCGTTTTTCTAAATATACCATCAGTAAGCACTTTTGCCGACGTATCAGGTGGTACTGTTAAGGTAATAATATAGGAAATTTGACCAACACCTATGCTATCATAAGTTGCTTTTTCAGAAATACGCTCGTAGCGAATACCAGTTGAAGCATGAAATCCATTGCGGAATTGATAACCCAACATGAGACCAGCTTGAATGGCATATTGAGACGATTCTGTGGAATCGCGTTTTTGACGATAAGCTGTGTAATCTGTTGAGGTTTCTGTTAATGTGCGCTTAATCAATGCACCACCCATAAAAGGTTCAAAAAATACGCCTGGACGCACATAATTGCGTAAGCGCGCACCAGCAAATGTTGGACATTCGTCGCCAGGTCCCCCGCACAAACTATTAGGTTTTAAAGATTTAATGCCACGTTTATAAAGCTGCGTATTCAACTCCTGCGCTGCAAGTGAAGTTGATCCTAATCCTTTTGAACCACCTTTTACTTGTGAATTTGGATTCTGAGAATTTAGAATTTCAGATGGAGAAACCATTTCTGGTTGCTTTGTTATATCTACAACAGTCGCAGCATTTTCAGAGCTATCGACAATTAATTTTTTAGAGGATTTAGATGCTTCTAGAATAGTTTTTTCTTCCTTAGTCGATAAAGATTGCGCGGCAAATCCGTCATTCGAACGAACAATTTGTTCTTCCGATGTCTTAGTTTTAGATCTTTCGATTCTCGAAATTGCTCCATGACCTGCCAAAACAGATAATTTTTTAGATGGCGCTTTAATTTCACTATTGAGTTTTTGAGCAGTTGCTAAATTGTCTTTCTGCTCAAAATTATTACTATTTTTTGTTACTTCTGGTTTTGATAAGTTATTTTTTCCTTCTGAGTCAGAAATTTGATTGTCAGTTTGTGTTTGCTTTTGAGTTTCGGTATTAGGCTTTAAATCGGTATTTGGTATAGTAATTTCTTTAGAAATTGTATTACCGTTTTGTATTTGAGAATGCGTATTGCTTGCGCTTGTGTTATTATCAGATTTTATATTTTTTCCGACTTGTATTTGTGTACTCAGCAACCATAAAACCAAACAAGCTGCAACACACGCTGCTGCCCAATAGTAAATAGTAAATTTAGGTTTCCTTTCTTTACGAGCAACTTGAATTTTGTTGAATAAATTGGCACTCACTGGCGATTCATAATCGTTGAGTTTGTTTTGAAGCACGCGCTTTCCTTGCATACGGTCGAACAAAACGCTGCGAACAGGTGGCATTGCACTGTCTATTTTCGATTGTAAAGCTTTCTGATATTCTACGTCTTCAAATATGCCACTTGGCACATCGGTTGTGGTATTATTTAATTTCTGTTGAATATTGCGTTTAAATTGGATGTTTTCGAATAGAGCAGCAGTGGGCAGTTCGCTACTCGCGTCGCTCAATTGGTGTTGATAAGCGCGTTTGGCTTGCAATTTTGCAAAAACAGAATCTGCATTCACAACACTTGAAGCATCGTTCAATTTTTGTTGTAACGCACGTTTGGCTTGCAATTTCGCAAAAACAGAATCATTTACAACGTCGTTGTAACCGTCCAGTTTTTCACGGAGCGCTTCGTCGAATGGTGTAAATTTTTCTGTCATATCGTTACTCTTTGAGCATCTATAATTCTTACTTTCAACCAATTGCGCGCTTTGGCTAATTGCGAACGCGACGTACTTTCTTCTATGTTTAAAGTGTTACCAATTTCGCGGTGACTAAAATCGTCGAAAACATACATATTAAACACAGCACGGTAACCTTCAGGCAATTCGGAAATGAGACGTAGTAATTCTTTTTCTGAAAGCAATGAAATGGCATTGGCTTCTTCAAAGTTTTCGGGCGAATTTTCCAGACCAATGCTTTCGTGGCTAAAACTCATTCTCTGGATTCCTTTCAATGCTGTATTCACTACAATACGACGAATCCAACCTTCGAACGAGCCTTTAAACTCAAAATTTTTCAGGTTATCGAACACCTTAATAAAAGCATCTTGCAAAATATCCTCCGCTTCCATTCTGTGACGCGCATAACGCAGACATACCGTCATCATTTTGCCCGCATAGCGATCAAATAATATCCGTTGTGCCGAAGCGTTTTCCTGTACACACGCTTTTACGAGTTCTTCGTCTGTCACAATTATTAATTTTAAAAATTTGTTCCAATCTTTTCAAGACGAAAAAAATTCTGAATTATTGCTATGATACCCCACTTAACACTTTCGTTGCCCAAGTATCAGGATATTTTAAGATTTTTTTAAGAGTAGAGAAAGTAAACCTCGTAGGTTTTAAAAACCTACGAGGTTTATAACGCAAACTTCATTTCATCAAAAGGAATAAGCGTATCGAAACCTTTTTTTGAAAAATACAATCGCGTAGCATCCTCGTTTCTATCGGAGGTAACGAGCACAAAATCGCCACCCCAAGCGCCGAGCGATTTTATCTCTCCCCAATAATCGGAAAAATACAAAAATTTGGCACGTACAAGCGGTACAAAACTCTGAACAATGCGTTCATGGTCAGTAATCAGGCGTTCAAAATCGTGCAAAGTTTTTATAGTTAAAACAGCTTCCGTAATTTCAGAAATTTCTTGTATCGCGGCATTTTTATTTTCTGTATTGGTTCGGTATAAAGCTATCCCTTCGCTCGATTTTTGCTTTTTGTTCAGATACAAAAAATATAAATTATTACTAAAAGGTGGTTGCCAATCGACAGGGCTTATATCGCGTGTGTTTTTGTTTCTAAGTTTGTAAATAATGGGAGAAATTTGGTCAGCACAAGCAATATCATAACCCGAACCGCCAAAAGTTTTATCTAAAAGGTCGTACGGGTCAACACTAAACAAATCAGAAATCAAATAAATTAGTGTTGAGCTTGAACCCAAACCCCATTCACGAGGATAAGTTAACCACGTTTGAACATTGTAGTTGCCCATTTTTAAATCTTCATTAAGACTCATTGCAGCAGCATGAACCAAAATATTTTGCAGCGTTTTAGCCAGTTCTTTGTTGCTTGTGTGGAGTATTTTAAAAGTTTTTGGTTCAAAAGCGGCATCAAACCAATTTTCACCGAATGCATCGTTACTGCGCCACGAAAAAGTTTTAGCAATTTTATTTTCCTCTATTTGAATTTGTTGACCATAATTTGTCGGCATAGCTAAAGCTTTTGCACCATCGAGAATAAAATATTCTCCCGTTATAAGAAGCTTGCCATTTGCCGATTTGTAAAAAGCCATTTTATAAGGGTAATTGTTAGTGGTTAATTTTTTAATCAAATTTCCAGCTGACCTCGCTGACTCTCGGAGTAGTTATTATTAATTCTGCGAAAGTCAGCGAAGTCAAGGGAAAATAACCTTACTGCTAAATTTTTATCACAATTCAATTTCCAATAAAACAGGGCAATGATCGGAATGTATAATATCGTTGAGTTGATAGCAATGCACAATCTTATTTTTCAAAGCTTCACTGACTGAGTGATAATCTATTCGCCAGCCCTTGTTCTGTGCGCGTGAATTAAATCGCGCCGACCACCAAGAATATTGCTTTAACTCTGGATTTTTATGTCTAAACGCATCCGTCAAGTTTAAATCGGTTAACCAATGTGACATCCACTCGCGCTCTTTAGGCAAAAAACCACTACTTTTCTCGTTGCTTTTGGCATTATGAATATCCATTTCAGTGTGCGCAATATTATAATCGCCGACAATGATTGTTTTAGGTCTATCTTTTAAAATCTCTTCTATATGCAGGTAAATAGCGTCGAGAAATTTATATTTTACACCTTGTCGCTCATCACCCGACGTGCCAGAAGGAAAATAAATATTAACGAGCGTAAAATCGTCGAAATCAGTGCGCAACACCCTGCCTTCAAAATCAAATTCAGGAATGTTCATGCCATAAATAACGTTTGTCGGTTTTTGTTTTGAAAAAGTTGCCACACCCGAATATCCTTTTTTTTCGGCAGAAAAAAAATGATAATGATACCCCAGCGCTTCGAAAGCTGCCACATCAACTTGGTCGGGTTGTGCTTTGGTTTCTTGAACGCACACAATATCGAACGTATCAGTTTGCAAAAAATCGGTTAAACCTTTTGACATAGCAGAGCGAATGCCGTTTAAATTGTAGCACAAAATTTTCATGAAGCAAAGTTAATTCAGAATTTTATAATCGTTTGTTTAACGGAAATATTCGGTAAAGTTTTCGTTGATGTTCCTTATCAGCTAAGATTTGTAAAAACTGTATTTTTAATTAATTTTATTCGCTACAAAGTTTTTTTGAAATTGAGCCAGTAAAACAGAACAAAATTTGTTATGTTTTGGCTGTTCAACTATATTGTGAAAACAGAGCAAAATTTGTTCTGTTTAGCAAAATTATTTATTTTGAAATTCTAAACGCATTGTCGAAGCTCAGAAAATTTTTAGGTTTTTAGGTTTGCCGATAATTAATCTCTTTTGAAATGTTTTAATTTTTAACAACAGGCACAATTAAAACACTTGGATGCTTGCTGTCGTTATAAATTTTTATGTGCGCCGTATGAGCATCTTTGGCTGTTTCGGTAGCAACAACACCGCCGCTGCAATAATTTTTTTGTGTGTAGATTGAATTAGGGGACGAGATGACCAAACGCAGGCGGCTTCCCTTTTCAATCATCCTTGAAATAAAAGTAAATTTGTTGAAATGGAATAGGTTTATTTCGTTTGGTGTCAGCAGTTTTTCTTGCTCAAGACTTTCTCTATATCTGGCTCTGATGGCTTGACTTGTTAAAAACACACTCGAACCATCCGCTTTTATTTCATAAATACTGGCATCTACATCAAGGTCTTTAACATCCGTTTCAATAAAGGCGTTGAGTTCAAAAAATCCAGATACTTCTGTTTCATTTTCGAAAGCATTTGAATGATACACTACGCCATTTTTGCCCAAAGAAAACGCAAAAGTTTGGTCGGTCAAATTATTGTCTGAAGGATTTTGCTCTAAAGCTGCAAATCTTTTGTCTAAAGGGTCATAAATATATTCGGCTGGTTTATTGCTCGCAGGTAAATTGGGTTGTAGAAAAGCCGAATGCATCACATCGTTTTCAGTATTTGTAGCATTCAGATAAAAATTTTGTTTTTCTTTACCAATATCTTCTAAAGAAGCTACATATTTCCACTTGTCTTTGTTTGTGATGTAATAAGCTACTTTATTTTTTAAAAACGCAGGCTTTACGCTATCCTTTAAAGTGTAATTGTACCACTGTCTGTGCAGATCATTCATATCGAGCATACAAGAATCGCCAAAAACCAACCCGCCCACTTCTTTTTTGGGTGTTCTTGTTCCTGGATGATCCCAAGGACCGATTATCAAGTAGTGATTGCTTTTAGCGATGGGTGAAGCAAATTGCATAAACTCTTTGTAAAGGGTTAAAGCACCCGGTTGATCTGCATCGTAAGAACCCGTAATGGTTAAAATAGGCATGTCGAGATGGCTATATTGCAATTGTGTCGGACTCATGCTTTTGATATAATCATCTACCAAAGGATGTGCTACCCAAGTTTGAAAAGTTTTATTGGGGTTGCCTGCTATGGAATCTAAACTGCTAAAAGCCAAATCTTTATTGTAGCGTTCTGTAAACTTGCTAATCCAAAATTTTTGGTCGCCAAAAAGATTAGCGTTTCCAGTTTTTTCGTTCGTAAACGTGCGCCATTGAATAGAATAAGAATACCCAATATTATACGACATCGGGAAATCGACACCAGGTTTAGCGGATGCTACGGGCACAATGGTTTTCAAATGCGGTGGTAATTCTTTGGCAGTTGCCCACTGGTCGTAACCTGCATACGAGCCACCCCACATCGTTACTTTACCATTGCAGAATTTTTGTGTTGCCAACCACTCCACAATATCGTATCCATCTTTGGCTTCTTGCATAAATGGATCGAAAATACCTTCACTACTACCTCTGCCGCGCACATCAACAATGGCATAAACATAACCATGTTTCGCAAAATAAGTCCCTCTCGGATGATAACTGTCGCTGATGTAAGGTGTCAGTGTGAAAATAACGGGCAGTGCCTCTTTTTGTTCGTGGGGTTTATAAACAGTAGCATTGAGTTGTACACCATCGCGCAGTTTAATTTTAATACCTGATAAAATATCGATATCCTGTGCTGAAGTTGGAATAATGCTTTGAAATAAAAAAGAGGTGATAAACAAAAAGTATTTCATGATGGAAGCTGTTTAAAGGTTTGGATATTTAGTATCTATTTTGCTGCACTTTCGTCGCACACGGTATTATTTCAAATTGTATTGCCTGGGTTCTCTTACTTTTTCTTTCTTAATTTTTTGAACTTTAAATGCCTCACTTAGCATGTATGAAATTTCTAAAATAGCCATGAGTCTCTCTAATCTTTCCAGAAATGACAGTTTTTTTATTTCATCAATTCGTTTAGCTCCCAAAATATCAGTTGAATCATTGTATAAAATGTTCTTTTCCATTAATCAAATTTACACATTTATTTTATCTATTGCAAAAAAAGTAATCACTTTTTTGGTCGCTGCTTTGCCAATAATAGCTTATAAATCTTCGACAGCACTTCAAAAATGGTGTTGATTTCAAATAAATACCCTGCATTGACTTTAGTAAAAGGCGATGCAGGGCACTTATTTTATAGCATTAATTTATTACTTTTAATATCTCTCGGTGCGATGATTGGACATGCTCCTTGAATTTAGTATACCATTTTTTCCATTCAACTTTATCCATGCTTTTCATTAATGATTTTTCATAATCGGATAATGAATCGTAGCCCTCTTCAAAAATTAAACGATAAGAATCTCCTGTAAAATCTGATAATATTCTTGACGATTTGGCGTCGGGTAATAAACCTTTGCTGTAAGCGTCATCAAGTAATGCTTTGGCTTCTTTGTATTGCCCGAAGCGGAGTTGAAAAATATCCCGAATAATGTACATAATCTATGGATTTAAAAATTTGAAATAAACCATTCAATAAGGAAAGAGAAATAAATAAACTCTGCCAGTAGGATTAATTATTTTTTGGTCAGAACGACTATCTTTTAAGGCGAATATCGGGTAATATTTAACGAAAAAGATAGTCGTTATCACCGAAAAAGAATAAGCATAATGGTGAGGTTTATTTATTTCTCTTTCCTAACTATAAAACAAATCGGTGCTGCACTACTTAGCTTTTGCATAATCTAACATTCCCTGAAAATCTACAACCACTACGGGTTCATTGCCAACTACCCATGCATCATGACCTTGAGGAAGCAGAGAAATATCGCCCGGCTTGCATTCAAGAATAGTTCCGTCATCCATTTTAACTTTAAGTATGCCGGAAATATGGTATTGAAAATGCGGAGCTTCGCAACTTTTTGTTTTTGCAAGTGGTTGCACCGATGTTAACCACCGCCAGCCAGGCTGAAAGGTAGCACGTCCGATCATTCCGCCACCAATTTTTACAAGCTCTACCTTGCCGAGCGGAAATTCACGCACTTCATCGGGCTTATCAAAACCTTTTAATTCTGCTTTATCCAACAAATTATTTGTTTGCGGCTTTAAAGAAAAAGCAATTAGTAATGTGCTTACTAAAATAATGAGAAGAAACGAAAACTTTTTCATCTTTCTTTGATTTAAATGTGAATAAATAATTAACACTGCAAAGATGATGGTGCGAGGAAGCGATAAAATTGTAAATAGTTCGGCAAAGAATGTACAAATCAGAGTTTCTTTCTCAATTCAAGCGGTGTGCAGCCCGTATGATTTTTTATAAAATGGCTGAAGTGAGATTGGTCTTCAAAACAAAGTGTGTGTGCAATTTCAGTGACAGTTTTATCTGTTGCACCTAAAAGCACTTTTGATTCGAGCAAAAGCATATTATTAATAAGATCGCGGGGCGATTTACCTGTACTCTCTTTTATAACTTCTGATAAATGTTTTGGGGTGATGTGCAACAATTTTGCATATTGATGCACGGAGCGCATAGTGATAAATTTTTTTTCAACGAGGTGCTTAAACTCGTTAGTGATTTTCATTGACCGAGTAGTCGAATCGTTTAACTTTTTTGCATAAGGGCGATATATGTCACGGATGCGAAGCAACAGAATATAAATGTAATTACGCAGCAAATAATCCTTTTCCGGAGAGAACCGTTCATACTCAGCAATAATATCTTTAAAAGCCTGTTGTATTAATTCACTTTCTTCATTTGTAACGTTGATAATATGCTCTGCTTCCATATCGAAGAACGAAAACTCTTCACTCAGTGCGCCTTTCAGCAGCATTTGAACAAATTCAGTTTTGAAGTGAATGCAATAGCCGACACAATTGCTAATATGGGATGAAGCATACAAAAATGATTCGGGAACTATCACCAAGTCATTCGGCTTTAACCAACGATAGTCTGCACCGAGATGAACATCGTGCACACCCTCTAACAAAATATAAATCAGATTAAATTCTCTGCGCAATGCCCGAATACCTTTTTCAGGGTCAACATCTTTATGTTTATCCTGCAAAGTACCTGGCATTACCATCATATTAATATCGTAAGGACGGTTGTCCTTATTAATTAGCTTTTCAAAAGCTGCAAGGTTTTGAACAATCAGTATGTCTTTTTTTTCCATAGTAGTATATTGAATGCATTGTTAACCGGTTATCCCATAAAGATAATGAACCAGAAAGTTAAGCTAATCCGTCAACAACTCAAAATGTAATGAGGATATAAATAACTGAAGGCAATTAATTATTTGTAATACAGGCTTTTTACTACTCACTAATCAATCAATTCTAATATCTGGAAATTGAACTTCTCAACTTTGGGTATTAAGTCAAGAACAAAACCTTCTTCAAAATCTATAAAATCGGCATAATCACTTTCTTGACGCCAATCGAATAAATTTGCATACAGTTTTCCAGATTCGATTGGGATTAAACCAGTTTTGATAAAATGTAGATTAAACTGTATTTTCGTTCCATTATGAGATTCGGCTTTGTTCCCGTTTTTATGAATTAAAGCACTCACTAAGTAGAATGCAGAATAGTAAAGACGATTTACGCAAGAATTCCAGCGTTTATTCTCAGATAGTAATTTAGCATCGAGAAATATTTCAAACGATTTGCTAATTCTGTAATTGATATAGTCTTCTCTATTTCCGTTCATGATAAAAAGATACCTTCCCTTTTCACGTTGTTGTAAAGTGGCGTAAATTTATGTTTGCCTTCCCAGTCCATTTTTGAAAACACAAATGTAGAAATTGGTTGTCCAATCTCAAGTTCAATATCGTAAAGTGCATCTTTGTATTCTTTTTCTACGACTCGAGAAACAGTTGGCATATTGAGCAAAATTAAAATATCCCAATCAGAATCGTTCTTTGAATCTTCGCGTGCTTGAGAGCCAAATAAAATAACCTCAGCTTCAGGGTTTTTACGCTGTATAACCTCTTTTATTAAATCCGTTATATGAAGATTGGTTACTGTCATTTTGCAAATTTTATCCAAATTTACGCAATAATTTTTTACTAACAAATTTCAATGTGAAAAAACAACTTAGGCTTTAGGATTCATTTTTATTGAGAGTTTTTCTTTAATTGTCTAATTTTCAATAATCCCTTCAATCTATAAATCTCAAAGTTGATGTCTCTGGGTGGTAAAGCAATGTTGTCACTTATTTCCCAAAATGAAAGTTGAAATTTAGTAACAAAGATACCACCTCTTTTTAGCTTAAACGCTCTTGTATAAGTAGTTCGTTCTTTTATAAACTTACCATCAATATGTAAAGCATCATGATGTGACAAAATTGATCTTGGATTTTCAATCCATTCGCCCATTAGCAATAAATTTTTATCTTCTTTCAAATCAATTGTAATGGGTAAAAGTGCTTTAGTATCATCAAACATTGACACAGTATAAAAGGCAGTATCAGGAATAAGCTCCAAAATTATTTTATAAGTTTTGGCATCTGTGTTTGCAATTTCTGCTTTCCATTTCAAGGAATATATTATCTGAGCCTGAAGTTGCGTTGTAAGAATAAAAAGAAGAATTAAAAAACAGTGCTTAATCATTAAAATTGGGTGCTTTAGATAAACTACTTTTTAGTGAATCTTTGAAATTTAGGTATTGAATATCCAGAGCCGCTAATTCGCAAACGTCATTACTAATCAATTCTTTTGTGCTTTTGAGCTGTAATATAATTTGTGAAAAAGTGTAGATATTTTCTAATCTTTGAATACCGCTTTCAAAAGTGCTTTTGTTGGAGAAATACAAAGCCTTTGAAATAATGATATCTTCATCTTATTGGAAATCTAAATTTTACGCTTCATCCTTCACTTTATCTTTCGCAAAAAAAGTAATAACTTGTTTTGTCGTGGCTTTACCAATTATAGCTTGTAAATCTTCGGCACTTGCTTCTTTAATGCGCGCAACAGAGCCAAAATGTGTGAGCAATTTTTCAATCGTTTTATCACCCACACCTTCAATGCCTTCAAGCTCGGTAGTGAGAAAGTTTTTAGAGCGTTGATTGCGGTGAAAAGTAATGCCAAATCGGTGCGCTTCATCGCGACATTGTTGAATGAGTTTTAGCGATTCCGATTTTTTGTCAATGTAGAGTGGTATACCATCGTTTGGGAAGAAAATTTCTTCGAGGTTTTTTGCAATACCAACAACGGTCATCGCTCCAGCTAAACCCAAAGCTTCCAAACTTTTCATCGCAGCAGAAAGTTGCCCTTTACCGCCGTCGATAATAATGAGTTGCGGTAACTCAGAACCCTCAGCAAGTAACCGTTTGTAACGACGGAAAACGACTTCTTCCATCGTCGCAAAATCGTTCGGACCTTCAACCGTTTTGACATTGTAATAACGATAATCGCGCTTGGCAGGTTTGGCATTTCTGAAAACAACACACGCGGAGACGGGATTAGTGCCTTGCAGATTCGAGTTATCGAAACATTCGATGAGCATTGGTAACTCTTGCATGCGCAAATCTTTTTGCAAAGTGCTCAGTATGCGCTCGCTTGATGTTTGTTTTTGCGCGCGCAATGCTTCTTCTTTGCGCTGTTGCAAAACATAAAATTCTGCATTTTTTACAGAAAGGTCGAGTAGTTTTTTCTTATCGCCAATTTTAGGCACGATGACATTTATCCATTCATCTTCTAAAACGACTTCGAATGGGACTAAAATTTCGGTGTTTTTGCTACTGTATTTATCACGCAGGTATGGAATCGCGAAAGCTAAAATCGTATCTTCCTCTTCATCCAAATTTTTTACAAGCTCTAAAGTGAATGCTTGAATAACGGCACCGTTCGCAATTTTTAAATAATTAACGTAGGCTTTTTTATCGTCGGTGGCGATTCCAAACACATCGATATTGGTAATTGTGGTTGAAACTATTGTCGATTTAAATTGGTAATCGTCGAAAGCGGTAAGTTTTTCTTTGTTTGCCTGAGCACCTTCAAAATCTAAGTTTTCAGCTGCCGTTGCCATTTCGCGCTTAATGTGTTGTCGCACTTCGCTGAAATGACCTTTCAAGATGTTTTTTATTTGGGCAATTTTTTCGTTATAATCTGCTTCTTTTTCAAATCCAACGCAGCCACCTAAACAATTTTTGATATGGTATTCCAAACAAACTTTAAATTTTCCTTTCTGTATATTTTCTGGCGAAAGCGCATGAACGCAAGTGCGCAATGGAAAAAGTTGTTTGATTAAATCCATCAAAACATAAACGCGATTGCCAGAAGTATATGGACCAAAATACGTTGAACCATCGCGAATAACGCGCCGTGTGGTGAAAACACGTGGGAAATGTTCGTTTTTTATGCAAATATACGGATACGTTTTGCCGTCTTTTAGCATGACATTGTAGCGCGGTTGATGCTGTTTTATGAGTTGACACTCTAATAAAAGTGCATCTTGTTCACTATCGACAATGGTATATTCTAATCGAATGGCTAAATTTACCAGTACTTGCGTTTTAATCTGTCTGTCTTTGCGCTCTCCGAAATAAGAACTTAGTCTGCTTTTTAAATTTTTGGCTTTGCCGACATACAATATAACTTCTTTAGCGCCTATAAATTTATAAACACCTGGATCAATCGGTAAAGTAGCGGCGAGTTCTTGGTAGTCAGCAGTGGTCATAGAGTTTTTTCGAGAACTTAGATAACTTTCACCACAAAGTTAACAATAATTTACGACTTCAAAAAATCTCTCGCAGAGCCGCAAGACGCAATTTTTTTCTTGCGCCTTTGCGGCTCTGCGAGAAATTTTATCACAAGCCATATTGTATCCGCACAATTTTAACCTCCACGCGGCGATTTTTACTGCGGTTTGTTTCGGAAGAATTATCTTGAAGTGGGTGTGAAGCACCAAAACCGATCGACTCTAATCGTTTCGGATTTATTTTATTCCGCACCAAAAATTTCCTGACTTCTGCGGCGCGCGTTTCAGAAAGTTTTTGCAATTCATCCGATTTTCCTTGATTGTCGGTATGACCTTCTATACGGACACAAATTTCGGGAAATTTTTTCAAAACACTGGCAAGGTACTCTAATTCTTCGTACGATTCTTTTTTTATGTACGCTTTCGATTGCTCAAAAAAAATTGGATTCAAAGCGATGGTTGAACCTACTGTGACTGAATCGAGTTGCAGGGTAATTTCTTGTGTCGGGTAAAAAGTGTTGAATTCGTATTTTACACCAATTTCATGGTCAATATAACCAGGGCGCATTGCGAGCATTTTTATTTTTTTGCCACGCGGCACTTTTATGAAAAAACGCCCATCATTCGTTTCAACATAATTTTGATACTCGCTGCTATCCGCATCGCCATAAAGAATGCGCCCATCAATAGCGTTTTTCGATTTTGAATTAATAACTCGTCCCATAATTAAAACTTCAATGGGTTGCGGTGGCGCGATATTGACAGAGTATATATCGCTCGTACCGTCACGTCGCGAAGAAAAATATAAATTCCCTGTACTCGGACTGAAATTGGGTTGTGCTTCATCGGCAGAAGTATTGATGGGATATTGAAAATGGCGCACATCCGACCATTCATTCCAATTTTCGCCTATGCGCGAGACAAAAAACAAATCCAAACCGCCTTTGCCCGGCCTGTTCGATGCAAAGTACAATTCCTTACCATCAGCACTTAAATTAGGCGTTGCTTCTCTGTATCTTGTGTTAATGGCAGGTCCCATATTTTTGGGTTCCGAAAAAGTATTATCGCTCTCTTTGAAACAGATATACAAATCGTTGTCGCCGTAACTGTCTTTACCTGGTATAGAAATAATGATGACATTGCCATCAATGCTCATTGTAAGGCTGATGTCGGAGGTAGCGTCGAAATTTTTTATAATTATGGGTTGCGGGTCACTCCAAGAATGGTCTTCATTTTTGGTTACGATGCTAAATCCGCGTTTCATACCACCTTCACGCGAAAACTGATTGATGACAACGTATTCGTTGGGTTTGGGAGTAGTTGAACAAATGCTATTCGGTAGAATATTATTTAATGGCTTTGTTGGATGCACGACGTGGTCAAAAATAGACTCCTTGCTTTCGGCGTACCAAATATCCTGATTAAACTCGGAATGAACAGGGTCAAAAATAGTATAACCCGCTATTTGAGAATAAATTTTAGCCATATTGCGTACAATATCTTTATATTGCATCGCCTCCGAAGCATCCTCACCATCAATCCAAATCGTTTGATTAAACTCTTCACTTTTGGCGCGCGTAAAAAATAAGGTTTTGCCGTCCATACTTATAACAGGCGAAATTTCATCTGCATTATAAGTATTTATCGAAGATGGCAGTTTTTCTATTTTGTATTTATTTTCAAAACTCTGCGCCGATATTTTATCAACAGAAAATAACAACATACCGCAAAGTAGTAAGCTTAAAAAAACTTTAAATACGGGGTAGAATCCTAATCGCATGTTAGCAAATAAAAATACCATAAAACTAATTCTTAAATAAGAATCAAATTTACAGCTTTCAATTTGGTATTATGATATTTTATATTTTAGAAAGTGTTAAATTTTTATTATTAAGGGGTAAGATTAATTTTCTCGCTGAAATTTATAGAAATTTGCACAGAAATACGTATCGGTTGATATTAAACTGACGACAATCAATGATCAATGAATCTCTAAAATAGCGTCAAATTTATGCAGCAGCACATGGCACACTTGGCATTAGTAGTAAATGATTACGATGAAGCGATAGCATTTTACACACAAAAACTGCATTTCACACTCATTGAAGATACAAAACTCGATGCAAAAAAACGTTGGGTGATTATAGCACCGCCCAATTCGAGCCATTCAACAGGTTGTAATTTGCTTTTAGCAAAAGCAGCCAACGAAGAACAACGAAGTCGTGTTGGTAACCAAACGGGTGGGCGTGTTTTTTTATTTATGTACACCGATAATTTTCAAAGCGATTATCAAAACCTGCTCGAAAATAATATTAAAATTGTACGCGAGCCCATCACTGAGTCGTACGGCACAGTAGCCGTGTTTGCTGATTTGTACGGCAACTTATGGGATTTGATTGAACCAGTATCTAAATAGCAAAGGGCAAATAGCAAAGGGCAAATAGCAAATAGCAAAGGGCAAATAGCAAAGGGCAAAAGGGTTAATTTTGGAATTAGCCAATTAAATTTTACTATTTGCGCTTTGCCCTTTGCCTTTTTCTATTTGCTATTTGCCATGTTTAGCATGATGTCCACGCGCTCTATGCGATTTATGTGAGCCAATGAGCGCACCGTTCTCGTTTCGCATTAAACCATATCTGAAAAAAAGTCCGTAGAAGTTTCTGCTATTATCGTTGTATATACCACTTTGGTCAGTAACACCGGCGATGAGACCTAATCCCCAATTTTCGCCGAGTTGGGCGAAAATGGTTGAAGATAGTTCCAACATTAATGGTGTTGATGAATTGAAAACATAACCAGCGCCGATAGCTAATTCGTTGCTAAAAATACCGTATTGACACGCATCCATTGTCACACGCATTTGCAAATAATTTGTGGTATCGGGTCTTAAACTTGTTCTTCCAACTGCTAAGCCAATATCAATTACGCCAAATGATTTACCAAACTCAATATTTTGGGTGATTTTATCGCCCGCAAAACCTGCGCCTGTGTAAACACCGAGTGGCATAGAGCGTACATAGAATGAGTTTTTAAATACACCAATAGTATCTTTTACAACAGTGGTGTCTGTAGCTTGAGCTTGCAAAAATGATGGGAAGCATAAAAATGCCAAAAAGAGAAGCTGAATTTTCGTAAGTAATTTTATCATGTATGATTTAAGTTTGATAATCATATAAAAATAAGCTATTACTCGGCATCAATACGATTTGAAAACCAATTTAATAATAGTTTAACTTACCTGTAACGTTTTGTTTTTTGAGAACCAAAATTGATTGTATTTAATTAGGTGCGTATCAATTTCCTATTTTTTAGCAACAGCTATGAAATTGCAATTGATATATGATTTTTTTCAATTGCTAGAGCTAAAGACCTGTAGGCAATTGAATTTTCAAACAAAATGGGGCTTTTTATGATTTTATTAAATTTGTCAGAAGCTGTTTGGAGATTCTGTTTTAAGTTGAAAATATTGTATTTTTACTGAAATATTTCTATGAAGCTGTGTAAATTTCTATCCCTACCTGGTAGGGATAGAAAAAATTCGATTACTATTTTGATTCATTTAAAATTTTAAACAGCTTATAAAAATATATTTTTTATTGCAGTGGTGCAACTATTTTAAAACACTATTGTCAGTGTAATAAGAAAATACGAAACGCATTTAGTTGATAGTTGGTAGTTGTTCGTTGTTCGTTTACGAGCGCTTTTAAACGAACAACGAACAACGAACAACGAACAACGAACAACGAAAAGGTGGCAGTTCATTACGACATAGTGGAGGCTTGTTTGCACGGCGACCGTAACGCACAGTTTAAGTTGTACAACTTGTATGCGCGCGCTATGTACAACACGTGCTTGCGGATGGTTAACAATGCTGATACTGCACAAGACGTTTTGCAAAATGCGTTTATTGATGTGTTTCAAAATTTGGAATCGTTTAGATTTGAATCGTCAGTCGGTACTTGGATAAAACGGATTGTGATAAACAACTGTTTGAATCATATAAAAAAGCGGAAATTATATTTCCAGGAATTAAATGACACCGCCCACCAAGTGGTCGATGTTGATGAAACGGATGATTCAAGTTTCACGATGTATAATGTCGAGCGCGTGCGCAAAGCGGTTAACATTTTACCCGAAGGTTATAGAGTAGTTTTAACATTGTATGCGTTTGAAGGTTACGATCACGAAGAAATTGCGTCTATTCTGGGTATTACAGAATCGACTTCTAAATCGCAATATTTACGCGCAAAAAATAAATTAAAAACGTTGTTATTTAGTTGACAGTTGACGGTTGATAGTTGACAGATGCTAATCGCTCTTAAAACTATCAACTGTCAACTGTCAACCATCAACTAAAAATATGGATAATTTTAGAAAATTTGTCGAAACAAACAGAGAAGCATTCGATGCCGAAATGCCACCGTTATCGGTTTGGAAAAACATCGAGCGACAATTGCCTTCACCGCAAAAAAAGATTAAACCTGCATTTAATCTTTTACGCTTTGCTGCGGCCGTAGCTTTATTAGTTATTGGTGCAGGTTTAGGTATTTTTGTGAATAATTGGATGTCCTCTAAAAAAGTTGATGTAGCCGCCGATGCTGTTTCTCCTGATTTTGAAGAAGCAAAGACATTCTATATCAATAAAATTAACCAATCAATGACGCAACTTGTGTCATATAATGGTGATTCAACGGTATTAAACGATGTGCAAGAAGTTGATAGTTTCCAACGCGAGTTATTTGAGGAGTTACGCAATGCACCCGAATCGTCGCGAGAAGAAATTATTAAACGCATTATACACTCATATCAAATTAAACTCGGTATTTTAGATCACGTTTTAGAGCGCGTACAAAACAATGCAACACGCGCTACTGAAGCAAAAAAAATTAATAATCATGAAGGTATTTAATAAAAAAATCAAGAATAGCATTTTAACGCTTATCACAGTGTTCGGGATAATAGCCGTAAGCTCCGAAATTCATGCTAATAATACGCCTTGCGATTCAACTTTATGTGGCGAGTTCGTAAAAAATTTCGACGCTACTTATACGCTTAATGATAATGGAGCCGTATTCTTAATAAATAAGCACGGCAAAATTAAAGTTATGCCAAGCAATGAAAATAAAGTAGTCATTAAAGTTCGCGTAACAGCAAATACAAATTCACAAGCTAATGCCGATAAAATTTTTAGTAGAATTAATATTCAATTCAGCAACAGCGATACGTATGTAAAAGCAGAAACGGTTATTAGTGAATTAAAAGGCGGTTGGTTTTTCGGTTCAGATAATAATCAGGATTTTACCATTGATTACGATGTATCGATGCCCAAAAATTGTAACGCAGATATAACAAACAAATATGGCGACACGAATATTGGTGCGTTAAA
This sequence comes from Saprospiraceae bacterium, assembly GCA_043781915.1. GTDB lineage: Bacteria > Bacteroidota > Bacteroidia > Chitinophagales > Saprospiraceae > JAAFJT01. The sequence goes on along the minus strand of JAYWBA010000187.1, from coordinate 10,319 downwards.
CAATTATGTAAAAATTGAGCAACACTACGGCAATTTTAAATTAGAGACTGCTAAATACGCCAATGTTTCTTTAGGTTATGGTGAAGGAACGCTCAATGATGTAGGAGGAATGACAGGAAATATATCCTATTCACATTTAAATATTCCAAACTTCATGAAAGATATTCAACTTAAATCGAAGTATTCGGAATTCCATATCAGTAAATCAAAAAATGTCATGATTGAATCCGCCTATGACCAATATTTTTTAGACGATACAAAAAACATTACCATTAATAGTCGGTATGGCGATTTTGAAATTAGTGAAGTGAGCGATATTCGCGTGAATTCGAGTTATACCGATTTTAAAATTAAAAGTCTTGTAAAAGATGGCAATTTCTCAACAAATTATGGCGATGTGCATATTTCGAATGTAGAATCAGAATTCAATATGATTGATATCATAGCCAATTACACGGGCTATGTGATTGATATAGCACAAAATTCAAACTTCCAGGGCGAAATATCGGGCAATTATTCTGATGTAAATTTGCCAAAGGCTTTTGTTAAAAAATTACATGATGTTCATGGATCACACGAAACTATTGCAGGTTACAATGTTTCTGAAAAAGGGAAAGCCATGATTAAAGCGAAACTAAATTATGGTGGATTACAACTTAAGTGAGCATAGCCTTTTTGTAAAAGTTAAAGTTAGAAAAACAAGCCCACAAATTAAAAAAGCACAAAGTAAACTTTGTGCTTTTTTAATTTCCCTTCAGAGGTTAAATGATACAAAAAACAAGTACTATCTAACTGTCAGACGTTGTGTACTAATCACTTTGTTGTTCTTACCAATTAAATGCACAGAATATAGGCCATCAGGCAGGTCTCTAATATCGTATTGTGCGCCACTGTGTTCAATATCGAATTGCCTGATTTTTCTTCCGACAATATTGTATAGAATAATAGCGCGCAGATTATCATCGTTACTTACCGAAATAAAATCGGAAGCAGGATTGGGGTAAATACTGATTTGTTCTGTTCCGCCTTTGCGTTCAGTTGTGTTTTGTGCCCCTACAAAACTAAAAAATACCAACAAAAAAGAAAGTAAAAGTAAGTTTTTTTTCAAAATCGTATCGGTTTAATCATTAAGTATATAAAAGTAGTTTGCGTTTACATAAAAACCAAATAATTCTAAAAAATTATATTTTTTTTAACAGAAAATATGAGGCACTATGTAACATGTAATAATTATCAATTTAGATGCCTAATTTTTAAGTTTCGCTGCTTTCGAAAAAATAAATAAAAAACTGCTCAAAATGGAGCAGTTTTTTTTATTGAACGATCTAAGACTTGTTTAAAAAGAATACTTGTAAGCCAAATTCAAAGCGTTACGGAAGAACATTCTTCTGCCAGGTGTGTTTGGATTTCCATCAATAAATACCAATTGGTTATGGTCGTAGAACCAATCGCTTTTCAAAACGATGGAAAGATTTTTAATAATGTTAAAGTCCAAAGTATGGTAAAATTCGACAGCCATATTTTGTGGCTCACGCAGATAGTTTGAATATAAGTCGAATGCACCAACATAAGTGATTTTATCGTTGGCAAATTTATTATTGTAATCAAAACGTATATCAAAACCCAACTGGAAATCAATTGATTTATCCTTATTAGGATTTGGGAAAAAAGTGCCAGAATTAGCCAAATTTTGATCAGCAACAATGATAGCTTTTAAAGCCAAAGGCGATAAAAATACAGATAAATGTGCGTCGTGTTTATAAATAAAACCAGGCGCAAATTTAATATTTGCAGGAGAAAAGAATGCGCTTGTTAAAGATAGTCCTTTAACAATAGTTGGATCAACACCTTCGGGGGTTTTACTCAAATAATTCGAACCATAAGTATTGAGCAATTGGGTTTGGAAATCGAATAAACCGCCAAAATACCATTTAGAAGAAATTTTTCGACCTGCTTTAGATGTAAACTGAATGGCATCTGTTGCTTTTGTGAACGGACCTCCAGCAACACTCACTACTGCTAATTGAGCGCCGAATTGATTTGTCCAGATAGCATTTGTATCTTTATAGCTGGCTAAATAAGTTATTCCGCCGCCAAATCCAAAACGGTTATCGCCAGCTCCAGCTCTTGGGTTAATTAGCCATAGTTGAGCTAAGTCAAGACCTATGCTGCCAACTTTATTCCATCCGTTCGGATCTTTTGATTCAAGAACTTTGACATCATCTTTAGCATCACCTACTTTTTGGGCATTTGCAAATAAAAACAGAGAGCATAAAATGCTTGTGAGGAGTATTTTAATTTTCATAATAGAAAACTTTTAAAAAAAATTTTGTTTCTGACGATGTAAATACACTCAGGCAACAAAAAAGTTACGCATCAATTTTTAAATTATCGCCTGGATTAACAATTATAGCTTCTGAAAGCAACTTATGTAAAGGGAAAATAATAAGTTGCTCGCCTGATTGGAGTTTTACGGATGAATTATCGATATAAATAACTGTGCCTTTAAGGTTACCAATTTGTATTATGTCACCCACATTTATGTTGCCTTTCGAATAATATGATGCCATTAAATTAAGCATTACTTCCTTCGAAGCTAAGCCATAACCTAATGCAAAAGCTGCTACTACACCGCCGAGAATAACAGTTAAGTTATTTCTCAAAAAGGTTGTATCGATTTGAGCTTGATTGAGCGCACTGATACCAACTGATATAAATATAAAATAAAAAACTGCATTCGATATGATGGTTGCGCTCGCAATATTGAGCGAACGACAAGTTCTGTAAATGATATTTTTTAAACCATTTGCGGCTAATAGCCCAACTAACAATACTATTAATGCTACAAGCGCATTAGGAATAAAGTTTACAACGCGCATCACTAAGTCAGAAATAGCGGGCATCCGCAACGAATCGGTGGCAGCAATTATAAACACCAAAAAAATTAAGTAATACACAGTATTGGCAATAATCGAACTCAACTGAATTTTTAAATTGCTTTTATGAACTATGTCTATATCGTTTATTTTTTCAGTTATAGAATCCAAACCCAATTTACTCAGTAAAGCCTGTAAAAAACGTGCGGTTAACTTTGCAATATAATACCCTGCTATGATAAATACCAACGACACCAAAACATTGGGTAGGGTGCTTGTGAGTTGGAAGAGTAAACTTCTAAGTATTTCAAATCCCATATCGTTTTAGATTCTTCATTTAACTAACTGAGAAAATTATTTTAGCGCTCCGTAGGTGCTTTAGGTCTATCGTCGTCTTTAGTAGTATCCGAAGCGTTTCCGCCCCCAACAAAATCAACTAAAGTTTTAAATGCACGCGAAACGAAGTGTTCTGTCACATCGCCCCTAAAACGCGCAGAATTATGTCTATCTACAATATTTTGAGCAACGCGCTCTAAGCCATCTTCCTCAAACATTTTGGAGTGTTCATCTTCTAAAGATTTGAACGGGTCTCTACCATTGTTTTTATTTTCCATAATAATTAAAATTAATCGGTAAAAAATAATCACTTTTCCACAGATTAAAACCTGTGGCTACAAAATCCTAAATCCTTCTAACTTTCTCACTTACCTCTTATCACCTCGCCTGTGCCGAATTTACGTTGAAAAATTTCAGCGGCTTTCATTTTCGCGCGTTTAATTTTCATTTTAGTCGCGCTTTCTGTTTTGTCTATAATTTCAGCGATTTCTTTTATGCTCATCTCGTCTTGATATTTGTATAAAATAACCATTCTATCACCCTCCGGTAATTCATCAAGTATTCCTTTTAATTGGGGAAGGGATAAATCTAAAAAATATGAATCTGGTATTTCTTCTTCTGCCACATCGGGCGCACGTTCTATATCATCGCTAAACAAGAGTTTATTTTTCTTTCTTTTACGAACAACATCCATACAATAGTTGAATGTAATTGAATAAACCCAAGTCGAAAACTGAGATTTTTCATTAAAGCCTGAAAGATTCACCATGACTTTAACAAAAATATCTTGTACAGCGTCTTGTGCTTCAGTTTGGTCTTTTAAAATGGATATACATTTACCATACACCTTCGGTGCATACCGACGGTATAATTGTGTGAAGTAGGAACTATTCTGCGTTTCTAAATACAAGTGCATTAGTTCTACATCAGTTAACTCTTTATGTTGTGATGTGGATGACAAAAACTATACTTAAATGTGCTAAAAGAATTTTTGTGTAATCTTTAAGCCGCAAATATAAAGTATTGATTCTATAAATTTGCGTTTAATTAACATAGTTTTGGTTTTTACAACTCACATACCTATTGACGAGGAAAAATTCAAAAGAAACATTTTTTTAGATAATAAATTTAACAGTACCATAACAGTTTCTGTAAATCATTGATTATTATACTATAACAATAAAAATTATTTGCTGCTATCAGTAGAGTTTTTAAAGTTTGGCGCAAAACATACGAAGATGTTCATTAGATGAGGAGTAACAATCCTGTAATGTTTAAAATAAAATAGGTTGCAATAGTGACAGCACCGCCATAATCTTTTGCAACGCGCTGACCAAAAAACAAGCTCAAGAAATCTATGGCGCAAACAACGAGACCATAAAATGCCCAAGTCGGGTTTCCAAAATATAATACTACAGTACCTATAGCACACAAAAACCCCGCAACTACCTCTAAAAAAGTGAGTACACAAGTTAAAAGCGTCACTGTCGATGCTAAAAATGTGTTTTTAAAATGCGATTTATAATAATCGAGATTTCCTTTAAAGTCGAAAACCTTATCGAGTCCCGATTGTATGAACAGAATTGCCATAAAAGCTGGGATCAGCATTCTAATTAAAAAACGGGCACTTTCTGGCGTGCTTAAAAGTTGTAAAAAAATATGCATTATTGACTCGAAATTAGTGATTTGAATGAATGGACGAATTTAAACTTAAAATTCCATAAATTCTTTCAATTCTTTGAATTCGAGTCATATTTAGCGTAAACTTCATCAATTTTGCGGGCTAATTTGAAATCTCTCTCAGTAACAGTGTTTCCCGCATCGTGTGAAGTGAGCAGAATATTAACTTTATTATACACGTTCGACCAATTGGGGTGGTGATTTTGTTTTTCGGCATAAAATGCTACTTCGGTCATGAATGAAAAAGCCTGTACAAAATTTTTAAAAATAAATTCACGCTTTAAAGCTTCCGATGTTTCTTCCCACATAAAATTTATTGATTTGAAATAATTAAATATTGAACAATACGTTTGTAAATGCGTATTAAATTTGACCAAGATAAATCAGATTAACAGATTTTCAGGATAAAGCTAACAGCAATCCGCGAAAAATCAGTAAATTGCAGTCTTTTAATTTTTTTTATCAAAACCTGTGCAAATTTAAAGTACATCGTTAAAACTATGTCACACAAAAGTATAATATACACGGCATTAATTTCAATTTGTAGTTCGGTGATTACTGTTTTTGTCATGCGGATGATTTACACCTCTACTGATGCAGGTTTTCGAGAATCAAATAATGCCCATTTAGCAGCTTACAACGATTTAATGCTCAGCGGAAAATTGCAGCGCGAATTTATTTCGTCAGCTCCCACAAATTTTTCAGCAGCAGCAGCAGCAGCTACACCTGCCGTTGTAAATGTTAAAGCTATCAATAAACGCGAAGCAGCAGATATTTTTGGCGACCAAGTGTCACTCACATCCTCAAACGGTTCAGGCGTAATAATTTCTTCGGATGGTTATATTATTACGAACAACCACGTAATTCAGGATGCGTCGGAGATTTATGTAACACTAAATGATAAACGGGAGGTTCAAGCTTCGCTTGTTGGAAAAGATATTTACACTGATGTCGCTGTTTTGAAAATACCATTAACTGATTTAACCGCTATACGTTTTGGAAATTCTGATAGTTTGCATATTGGCGAATGGGTTTTAGCCGTCGGTAATCCGTTTAATTTACAATCGACAGTTACGGCAGGTATTGTATCGGCAAAAGCGCGGAGTATTAATATTTTAGAAGACGATAGATATGCCATTGAAGCATTCATACAATCGGATGCGGTTGTCAATCCAGGTAATAGTGGTGGTGCCTTAGTGAACACAAATGGTGAATTGGTAGGCATTAACACAGCTATAATGACAAAATCGGGCAAATACGAAGGATATTCTTTTGCCATTCCTGTCAATTTAGCGATGAAAATTGTACGCGATATTATCCATTTTGGTGTTGTTCAACGTGGATTTTTAGGTGTTGAAGTCATTGATTTAACAACAGTTAATGCGAAGCGGGTCAATTTTTCGTCTATGAATGGCGTTCAAATCACTTTTGTGAGTCCGCGCTCATCGGCAGAAGAAGTAGGCTTGCGTCGCAACGATATAATAACCTCCATTCAGGGTAGAAAGATAAAAAATAAAGCGGAACTCATGGAATTTGTGGCTGAACAAAAACCAGGTGACGCCCTTGATGTAGAGTTTTTTAGAAACAATAAAACCGATAAAGCACGTTTAGTGCTTAAAAACAAAAATAACTCAACAGCACTTCTACCCGCAGAAAATAAAAATAGCAACGCATTTTTAAAAAATTATGGCATTTCCGAAGCGCGAACTCTGAATGCCTACGAAATTCAAAAACTTAAAACGTCGGGTGTGAAAGTGATTCGCATTGATCAAGGTAGTTTGGTCAGCCGCACCAACATGGATGTCGGTTTTGTGATTACCCATTTGAACAATACGCCCATTAATTCGAGCGAAGAACTCCAACACGCACTACAAACTGCTAGCAGTAAAATTGTTTTTGAAGGTATTTACGAAGATTTTGCAGATACTTACTATTATAAAATTAATCGCTAAGAGTTAGGGCAATTGTTTTCACTAAAAAACCATTTGCCATTGAATGGCTATGTCCGTTTTATGGCTCGCATTAATGGCTTCCAAACCTGTTCCGAGTGAAATTTTGTTGAAAACTTCTGTAATAGCACTGCGAAATTCTAAAGAGCTGCCACGAACAAAATTACAGCGTATAGTTGAAGCGAAACGTACACCATTGTAGTAGTAAGGTTCAATGAGTGTGGCGTTTTGAATATTATTTTCGAAGACAAAAATAGCAGTTTGGTAATTGGGTGTGTCGAAATAAGCAGCATGTGCGCCGATAATGAATTTATTTTCATTGGCTTTGTAGTTCACATCGGAACTGAAAGCAAACCCCAAATTTGTTGTGTTCTGTTCAGAATAGGTACAAAAATCGAGTCTTTCTTGAAAGGACAATTGTTTGGTATGTTTTTTACTCCAAACAAAAGAAAACGTACTGCGCGTTTTATCAATCAAGTTGTGCACTTTTTCATTCAAAACCAAAGGTGCATTTTCTTGCTTCAAATGGTTTCTAAATTGAAACGTCCATATTTCAAAATCGCGTTTATACTCGGTTTTAAAAAAATATTCATGCCCTGATGATGGAGAGCTGACATTGAATTTCGGCGCGGCATATTGCCAAATATCGGCATAAGCAGAAAGAATAAAATTGGGATTGAATCTGTACTCGGCACCAACGTATAATCCGCTTTCGTTTTGCGTGCGTGTATTTTCAGCAAATGCGCGCGCACCTTCCGACTGATAATTTTTATCGTAATACCGCTGAAGAACAGAAATACCCAATTTTTTATCTAAACTCAATAGCATTCCGTTAATTGTCGCCCAAGTACCTGGCGCACTCAAAGCCGTTTCGCCAAAAAAATGCATGTTATAATACGTATAGTTGTAGTTTAGAGAAATATTTGCGAGCGATTTTCCTGCAAAATCGTAAGCGTTAGATTCATCTGTCGGTGGATTTATGTTTGTGCTAAAATTTTGCCGAACGACATTTAATCCGATACTGCCATAAAAATATGATTTCTTCAGTTGAAAGCCCATCGAAGTTAATCCAAGATTATTTTTGCTCGCAATTTCTGTAGCTGTTCTATGAAATCCTGTGGTGCGAATCATTGTGACTATAGGGCTTCGAGGTTGGGTAAAAAATTTAGTATAATCGTAAACTGTTGTATCACGCAAACGATAAGAAGCAAATACAGTCAAATCCAAAGTATTAGTCAATCTATATTGCATCGCAGCACCGCGCATAAAATGCGTTTCGTCGCTACCCGAATACGCTTGAATGGGTGCGTTATTTTTTTCGATGCTCAAAACTGCCGAGCTTTTACTCAGAGAAAATCCAGAATTTAAAACCAAACCTTGCCCGAACGAAACGGCATAATCACCGAGACAAATAGATTTAATTTTAGGTGACATATTATGGGACTGAAGATGCACGCTCGTAAAATCAAATCCATTTTTAAACGGTTCACCCGATTCTTTTTTGAGCGTAACGCCATACGAGACCAAATCTTTAAAAGTGTAATTAAGACGCAAATAATTGTTCAACGGGTCGCCGAGATAACCTTTTTTAGTTTTCGAAGTGTCGTAACCGTTTGCAAGTTCTAAACGGCGGGCACTGCGCATCATTAATTTAAAATTACCCGACGTAAACCATTTTTTAAATGGTAATAGCGTTTTTTCGCTCGACACAAAAACTGTCACAAAAGGCACGAGGCGTAAAACGGTTGGTAAATCTAAGACAGTTTGGAGTTCGTATTCAGAAATAAAATTGCCAAAACTATCGCGGTGCGTAATTATTTTATAAATATCGGTTTTTGAAATGATACCCAACGATTCAAAATCCTTTACCGTTGCTATGTTTAAATCGAGCAGTTTTATGGTTTGCGCGTTGGCAAGCGTGCTGTCTAAATCGTCGCGAATCAGTAAATCTTCTTGTTTGAAAGCCGCATTTTCTAAGCCATCAGTTATGCCGCTGTAAGAAACATTTTGCGATTTCAGTACAAAAATGCTTGAACAGAGCCAAACCAAAAGCATTAAAAAATAATTTCTCATATCAAGTGTATGTTGTTTTCTTAAAAACACCTAAAATTACGACACGCTATTAGCATTTTTAATTTTTCGAAAACATAATTGTTTTAATAATTATAACGAAATTAATACAATTTCAAAATATTATATTCTGAGTTTAGAAAACAAACTAAGTCGGTTTGAAAACTATTTTATTTCGACGGACTTTTGCAGTGTCAAATTTTTAGAACACCAATTATTAATTAAATTATGAAACAAGTATTCTTATCGTTGGCAGTTATAACAACGCTGTCTTTTTTTAACACCTCAATTTTAGCACAAACGCCTGCTCCAGTAGCTGCTGCACCTGCTGCCGATACAACTAAAAAGGATGTACCGTTAGTAATTGCAGGGTATGTCGATGTTTATTATCGCGCCAGTTCAAACAGCAAAGGGTCATACACGTCCTTTACAGCAGCCGATAACGCTTTTTCTTTAGCCAGTGCGAATGTTCAAATTTCGAAGGAAACAGAGAAATTTGCTTTTATGGCTGATTTATTTTTTGGCGAACGTGCAGATGGAACAGCTTACAATTATGCGGGCGTGGCTACAACACTTAACATACTCAAGCAATTGTATGTTGTTTATAAACCCTCTAAAAAAGTGAAATTAACAGCAGGTGAATTCACTACTTTTTTTGGCTATGAGTTGATTGAATCGCCGAGCAACTTAAACTATTCAACATCGTACACTTTTAGTAATGGTCCGTTTTACCACACAGGTGTTAAAGCCGATTTTGCTTTAAGCGATAATTTCAGCGCAACTTTAGGTTTGTTTGATGCAACAGACTATAAAGGGCTTTCTGGAAGAAAATATATTGGCGGTCAATTGGGTTATACTCAAGGTACTTTCAAAATTTTCTTGAATGCATTGAACGGTAAAAGTGTTGACTCAACAGGCACTTTAACCACTTTCGATGTTACATCGAGTTGGCAGGCAACACCTAAATTTGGTTTAGGGTTTAACTATACTAACAAAGGTAATTCGCCAGAAAAATCATCCATTGCTTCTACAAACTGGTCTGGTGTTTCGTTATACGCCAATTATGCAATGTCTGATAATTTTATCTTGGCTGTGCGCGGCGAATCTTTTGATGATGGTAAAGGTCTCGCAGGTATAGGTACAAAAGTAACTGAGTTCACAGTTTCAGGCAATGTAAAGGCAGAAAGTTTTACTTTTATTCCTGAATTGCGTTTTGATAACGCCAATGCAAACATTTTTAACGGCAAAGGCAGCGATGTTTCGTTTTTGTTAGCAGCCATTTATAAATTCTAAAATAGGCAGTTTGCAAAATTTGTAACTGTTTATAATATAATATTCTAAATTTATATTTTCTTTTGAGAATTATATCGTTTAGAGTTCTTTAAACGGAATGTTAGTTTTATTTTTG
>JAYWBA010000186.1:0-4374 GCA_043781915.1 Saprospiraceae bacterium | reverse complement strand
AAAATTCTCAGCGGAACTGTTTTAGCCCACCATCATGATAAGCGCGTAGCAAGTATCGAAGGTGGCGAACGGCGCGAAGGATTTAAGAAATTTACAGTTTCTTTCACTGGAAAAATTAAATCAAATTACCACATCGGTTTATTGAGAACTATAACAAAAACACTTTGAAAACTAAAACATATCCTTTCGAATGGCTTGACAATGATTTTTTGATAGTTGTCCAAGTTGAAATTAACAGCGAAACCACATTGCCTTTTTTATTAGACACAGGTTCGTCTGACACATACCTTGACAAAAATATTCTGTACATAGAGCAAATCAATTTAAAAGAGTCTGTCGGACAAGTCGAAGTTGAAACCGCCAATGGTCGTATGTTCGCAGATGTTTTTAAAATTGATTCGCTTGAAGTTTTTGGAACAATGTTTAAAAATCATTCTATACAAATCATCGACTTTATCGCTAACGGCATCATTTCCAATTATTATGGTGTTTTAGGCATGGATATTTTAAAACAAAAAAACTTGTGTATTCATTTTGATAAAAATGTCCTCACTTTTTCCTAAAAAATATTGAAAATACTGAGAGGTAGCAATTGGCAATACATTAAAGTTGATTTTTTAACTTCGCTTGATTAACGTTGAATGGAGGTGTTTTACCTTCCACCGTTTTTTTTCTTTCGCTAAAATAACGGTTTCAAGCCAATTCACCGTTTCGTGAATTCCGTCCTTAGTAGTTGCTGAACTAAGCCGATAAGTCACCCATGCCGTTTTTTTATCTGTTATGGTATTGATGAAATTAAAAGTATTGGTACGTTTAAAATCTGTTGCGTAATTCATTGTGATTCCCTTCCTGATTAGCGTATCTCTATTCCAAACTTGACCATATTCGTACAATGAAATATCAGTAGTAGAATAAGTTTTCAAACTGACTGAATCTCGGTTGGATAAGGCTTCAAATAGTTCCACAACGGTTTTCTGTACTCTTTGCTGGTCTTTTGTCATTAATTGCTGTGCCTTCAATAATGTTGAAACAGAAATTAGAATGATGAAAAGGGACATTTTTTTCATTTTAAAACTGATTTAATGATTAAAAAAAATAGAGAAATATTGAGCGAGTAAATTCGCATTCCGTTTTTTACAAATAACTCAACCACCACTTTTCTTTGTGTGATTGCTTATAAGTGTCAAATCTTTTGCACAACGGATATAGTAGCAGGATGATTCCAATCCAAATCAAATAAACCACCCACAAATCGAAACCAAAACCTTTTAAGGCTTCTACTCTAAATGGTAATGCAGGCAAAATCATTTTTTGCCAACCAAAGCCTGTAAGTTCTGCAGTAATAAGCGCTAATAGATGAATGAGGTAAACGTGTATGATGTAAAAGAAAAATGGCACTCTACCAAACACACAAAAGAAATTGACGACTTTGCCCTTTAATTTCTCGGTATTTGCTAAAAATAAAAAAGCGCCTCCTAGTGTTACCAGCAAAAATGAAAGTGAAGGTGGGTATTTGCTTAGATTTAAAAATGAAAAAAGGGTTTGCGTTACATTGCCATAATCTTTCCAAGGCAATAAATTACCGTAAATGTTTACGCTTCGTAGTATTACAAAAAATATAATAGCTGCAATGCCAATGGTGTTAAATAGTTTTTTGCGTTTTGAGGCTTCATAAGTGTTGTCATAAAATGAACCAAAGTAATAACCCAATGACATCACTGCAACCCACGGTATCATAGGATAACCAACCCTGAATACGTGATCTGGTGTAGTCAAAAATGCTTTGCGTTCGTGCAAAAACGTCCACAGCGCACTATTATCTAAATGAATATTATCGAGAAAATTATGTCCAAAAATCAAGACGCAACTAAAAATAAAAATTACTTTTTTAGGAAGGTGTATCAGACCTGTTAAAAAAATCATGCTTATGCCTAATATCCAAATTACTTGAAACATTACTGATCTAAAAGTAATATCAAAGCACCAACCGAAATCCATAATTACAAGTTCTACAAAAACTAACCAAAGCCCACGTTTCAATAAAAATTGGGATAATTCATTTGGTGATTTTCTTTTGCCAACCATAAAAGCTGAAACTCCAGCTAAAAAACTGAATGTCGGCGCACAAAAGTTAGTCATAAACCTTGTAAAAAAGAGCGGAATAGTGGTGAGTGCTGGATCCGTTGGGTCAAAAAAGTAAGATGAATAATGAAAATAATCGCGCACATGATCAATTGCCATTATTACCATTACCAAACCTTTTAGGAGGTCTATGGATTCTATTCTGTTTTTTGTGGGTGTGGACATAAATTAATATTCTTGATTACCCCTAAAATGAGATTTAACTGTTTTAGCAACAAGTTCAGAGCTGGAATTAATGTTTACTTTCTAAATAATCCTGCTTTAAAATATCTTTGCCGAATTCGGTGCTTTTTTTTTGCACTCTGTTTAAAAAATTAAGGTTGAGTAATAAAATTTAAAAATTAGGTTTGAAGAGACTCAATGGATCGCGTCGTAAATGTTGTAAATTGTCTGAACCACGATTTTCTGGATTTTTAGATTAAAAGATTAAGCATTACCTCATCTGCACATCTTAAAATCCAGTAAATCATGGTTCAGGCATTAGTTCGATTACTTCTTCGCAGCGTCTAAAATATTTTTGCCAGCAGCCTTAATGAAGGGGGTTCTATCGTAGTAAGTTATAATGCGATCAATCAATTTATTGTCATTAAAATGTTGAACAACGTTCATTCTTACACTCGTAGAATTACCGTTGTTATACACAGAACTGTTAGTGAAATAGCTTATTACTTGGTAGCCACTCAAAGATCCTGCGTTCAATTTTTTATTGACTTTTAATGGAATAGTATTAAACGCGCTCAATGTAGTAGATTTTTGCCCTCCATTGATACGCGAACTTTTCAACCAATTAATAACTGCTGTTTTTCCAATAATTTTAGTACGTGTATTTTGGTCACCATCGGGGTAATAAAATTCTACATCGTCGGCGAGCATGGCACCCCTTCCATCAATATCATTGTCAGCACCTTTTTGAATGGATGCTTCTGCGAGTGTTGCGTATTCTTGTGGTGCAATTTCAATATCGGGTGGTGTTGTCATTTTAGTGGCGTCGGTGGAAGCTGTTTTGGCAGTGTTGGAGGCTGCGTCGTTACAACTTGTAACACTTAAAAATGTTGCGGCAGTGATTGCGGCAATAGAAAAGTTTAAAATAGTCTGTTTCATTTTAAATGAATTTAAAAAAAGTGAAAAAAATTAAAAAATTAAAAAAGTGAGATTTAACCAAAAGTTCTTTCTGTATTTACCTTACAAAGTTTAAGTATATTCACATCATTTTCAGAGTACTCAGGACGAACAATATGTTTGACTGTCCGAAGCCAAGAGAATAATTTATCGACCCTACAAGTAGGGTCGGTAAATCGCTAACGGGATAAAGAAATAGATTAATCATTGTGTTTGAAAGTTAGAATGTTTAAAATTTTAGATTGACTGATTTTTTTAGAACTATACAAGAATGCTGTTTTTTAATTGCTCATATTCTGAAGCGATTTGATGATACAAATGTGCGTCGTTTTATTTACCCAATCGTCTCATTCATACACCCCAATCGTCTCGCATACACCCCAATCGTCTCATTCATACACCCTAATCATCTCATTTAGGTTTTAAGGGTGAGGAATAAGGTGTCAGGAGCATGTATTGGTAAGTTTTGTGGTAGTAGTATGGCAGCTATCGTTTCTCCTTGTCGAATCATTTTTTTATTCTGATATAAATTCCTATTTTCTCTTGCCAACATAAAAACGAAACAAAGCGCCCACACCAATCAATAATGCTTGGGTAATAATTTTCGGAACGAATACATAATCATACCTCAGCAAGCATAGTCCAATAAAATGTCACCATACCAAAGCAACACGAAAACATCGAATAATGAAAATACGATGAGCCTCAACTGACGATGAAAAAAAAGTCGGCTGGTTGTAGAGACGAAATATTTTGCGACTCTACTAAATAACAGAATTTGTCAAAGGAGTATCTGCATATTGCCAAGCCTTTTCGTACCGAGCCTTAACCAATTGCGCTTCTACTTTTTTGCCTTGTTTCAACAGGGCTTGATATAAACCTATGAGTGCCCAGCCATTTTCTTTATGTTTTTTTAAATCTTCTCTATAAACTTTTTCTGCTTCGAGGTATTGACCTGCTTCAATGAGCACACGACCGAGACTATGCCTTACCGAGAATAACCAACTCGACGGTTCGTCGTAATAAATATTATCTTCCTTTTCAACGGACCTGCGAAAAAGAGTTATTGCCGACGCGAGGTTGCCTTTGCGGTAGGCAATTTCACTTTCAAGA